>JAAHHL010000056.1:1967-17212 GCA_010672185.1 Caldora sp. SIO3E6
TGTTTCTCAAGTGGGAGAGGCAGCAGAACTAGGTGCAGATGTCAGGCTACAGAAGCAGGGTATGGCTGTGATATCTCCGAATCAGGTCTTAGAGTCTCTAGAGCTACTGATGAGTGGTTCGGATGTGGAAGTAGCGGTGCTGCCTATTGAGTGGTCAGCTTTCCAGGAGAGAGTAGCACAGTGGCCGTTTTTAGCAGATTGGCAGGAAACCATCGAAACCACTTCTGAAATATCTAAGTCAAAATTCCTCTTAGAGCTGGAGGCGACAGTGCCCAGCGAACGTCGCTCTTTATTGATAGCTCATGTCCGTCTTCAATTAGCCCTAGTGTTAGAAATCAATAATCCCGAATCAATTTCATTAGAAACAGGATTTTTTGACCTAGGTATGGATTCTTTAACCTCTGTTGAGTTGAGGAATAAGTTGCAAACTAGTTTGGAGTGTTCCCTGCCATCTTCTCTAGCTTTTGATTATCCTACAATTGATAAGCTCGTGGATTATTTAGCTAAAGATTTACTCTTGGAAACAGAGCAGATGTTAGATGAGAGTGAACAAGTTATCGAAATAGACGATATTGCGAAAAAACTGGCACAACAACTGGGAGCTAATTAGGAGGTATTTTAATGAGTAGTACTCAGGTGGAAGACTATGCCAAACTGATGCAAATGGCATCCAACAAAATAGCCAACTTGGAGGCTGAACTTGATAGTATAAAAAGTAAGAATAAATCTGAACCAATCGCTATCATTGGTATGAGTTGTCGGTTCCCTGGAGGTGCATCTACTCCAGCAGCCTTCTGGGATATTTTACAAAACGGAGTAGATACGATCACTGAAGTACCAAAAGACCGATGGCATCTTGATGATTATTACGACCCAGACCCAGACATTCCTGGCAAAATGTATACTCGTTATGGAGGGTTTCTTGACAAAAAAGTACAGGAGTTTGATACCAATTTTTTTGGTATTTCTCCTAAGGAAACAATTAATCTAGACCCTCAGCATCGATTACTTTTAGAAGTTAGTTGGGAAGCCATAGAGCATTCTGGAAAAAATCCCCAACAACTGAAGGGGAGCCAAACAGGTGTATTTGTTGGTATTTGTAGCAATAGCTATATCCAACGTATACTCAGTCAAGGTCAAGAAAAAATTGATGCCTATCTGGGTACAGGTAATTCCTTCAGTACAGCATCAGGACGAATTTCCTATATTTTGGGTCTGATTGGACCTAATTTAGCAGTAGATACAGCTTGCTCGTCTTCGTTAGTAAGTATCCATTTAGCTTGCTCAAGTTTAAGGAATCAAGAGTGCAATCTAGCTTTGGCAGGAGGGGTGAATCTAATCGCCTCTCCAGATGGTAACATTAGCTTTTCTAAGGCTCGTATGTTATCAGTGGATGGTCGTTGCAAGACCTTTGATATCTCTGCTGATGGTTTTGTTCGTGGTGAAGGATGCGGTATTGTTGTACTCAAGCGTTTATCAGATGCAGTAGCAGACCAGGACAATATTCTGGCATTAATTCGTGGCACTGCTATCAATCAAGATGGTGAGACTAGTGGTTTAACGGTTCCTAATAGTCTTTCTCAACAATTAGTTATCCGTCAAGCGTTGGAAAATGGGGAAGTAGACCCAGCAAGTGTCAGTTATATTGAAGCTCATGGTACAGGAACTTCCTTAGGAGACCCCATTGAAGTTGAAACAATCGGAACAATATTTGGTTCTATCCACTCTCAAGAGCAACCTTTAGTTATTGGTTCAGTTAAGACGAACATTGGTCACTTAGAAGGAGCAGCTGGAATTGCAGGTTTGATGAAGTTAGTCCTGCAACTGCAGCAGCAACAAATAGCACCATCACTACATTTTAACCAGCCTAATCCTTACATTAATTGGTCGCAATTACCACTACAAGTCCCAACCCAACTCACTCCTTGGCAAACGAACGGGAAAAGTCGCATTGCGGGAGTGAGTTCCTTTGGTTTTAGTGGAACTAATGCTCATGTAATCGTAGAAGAAGCACCAACAAAAGTCAAAACTCAAAAAGATGATATAGAACGTTCAGTTCATGTATTAACTCTGTCAGCTAAAACTGAAACAGCTCTTGGTGAGTTAGTTAGTAGATATCAAAATTATCTCCCAACTCATCCGGAATTAGGGGTAGCTGATATCTGCTACACAACAAACACAGGACGTACCCACTTCAACCACAGACTGGCGGTTGTCACCTCCAACCAACAAGACTTAGCTGAAAAACTCCAACAGCACCAAGAGGGAGAAGAAGTAGCCGGAATTTACTCAGGAGAACTGACAAATAACACCACAGTACCAAAAGTTGCCTTGTTATTTACAGGACAAGGTTCCCAATATGTGAACATGGGAAGGCAGTTGTATCAACAAGCACCAGCCTTCCGTCAAGCGATTAATCAATGTGAAGAAATTCTTAGTAGTCTAGAAACGTTTAAGGAAAAGTCCTTACGAGAAATTCTCTATCCAGCAGACGACTCATCAGATTCATCCCTACTAGACCAAACCGCTTATACCCAACCAGCCCTATTTGCCATAGAATATGCCCTCTTCAAACTCTGGCAATCCTGGGGGATTAAACCAGATGTCGTCATGGGCCATAGTGTTGGAGAATATGTCGCAGCAACGGTAGCAGGAGTATTTAGTTTAGAAGATGGCTTGAAACTAATTGCCGCCAGGGGTAGTTTGATGCAGCAATTACCTGCCGGTGGTGAGATGGTTTCGGTTATGGCATCAGAATCAAAAGTGCTAGAGACTTTAAAGGGGATGTCCCGGTCAGAAAAAGTAGCCATCGCAGCAATAAATGGACCCGAAAGCACAGTAATTTCTGGTGAAGCAGAAGCAGTAGGAGCGATCGCAACTCACCTTGAATCAGTTGGCATCAAAACCAAACAAATACAAGTATCCCATGCCTTCCATTCACCATTGATGGAACCCATGTTGGCCGGGTTTGAAACTGTAGCCAAGCAAGTAACCTATGGTCAACCTCGGATACCACTGATATCAAATGTCACTGGTAAACAGGTGGGTGAAGAGATTACTACAGCTGAATATTGGGTAAATCATATCCGGCAACCAGTGCGGTTTGCCGAGAGTATGATAACTCTGCATCAGCAAGGATATGAGTTATTCCTAGAAATCGGAGCAAAGCCAGTATTGTTGGGAATGGGAAGGCAATGTTTACCACCAGGAATTGGTGTGTGGTTACCATCGTTGCGTCCAGGAGTAGAAGAATGGCAGCAGATGCTATCCAGTTTAGGACAGTTATATGTGCAAGGAGCCAAAGTAAATTGGGTAAGATTTGACCAAAACGACAATCGAGAGAAAGTAGTATTGCCCACATATCCCTTCCAACGAGAACGGTATTGGGTAGAAACCAACAATAATTTCCTAAAAAAACAGTATTTATCAAGAGCAAAAAATCTTCATCCTTTGCTAGGTAAAAGACTAAATTGTGCAGGTGAGCAACAAATTTTTGAATCATTACTGGGAGAAGATTCACCAGCCTACCTCAGCCAGCATCGAGTATTTAATCAAGCATTATTCCCCACAACAGCCTACCTAGAAATGGCTCAAGCCGCTGGAAATTATCGATTTAAGACTTCCCATCTAGTCGTAGAAGCTCTAAGCATTGGGCGGGGATTCATATTGCCAGCTGGGGAATTGAGACCAGCCCAAACCATACTCACTCCATCAGACAACCAAAGCTATCAATTTCAAATATTTTCTCAACAGGAACAAGAGAACCAAGAAGAACAAAAATGGATACTCCATGCCACGGGCAAAATCAGACCAGAGTCAACAGATACAACTCCAACAAAAGTAGACCTAGAACAATACCAAGCTGACTGTAGTCAGCCAATAGAAGTTAAACAACATTATCAAAAATGTCGGCAAATCGGGATAGACTACGGCAGCAGTTTCCAAGGCATACAAAAGTTGTGGTCTGGTGAAAACCAAGCATTGGCTCAGATTAAGTTACCCCAAGAATTGATAGCACAAACAACCGATTATCAGTTTCATCCCGCATTATTAGATGCAGCCCTGCAAGTAATTGGTCATGCGCTTCCAAAAACGGATAGTGACAAAACTTATCTGCCAGTAGGAATAGAGCAGTTCGGGGTATATGGTCGTCCAGGACTTTCCCTATGGGCTTACGCATCAGTGATAATGCCTGTAGGGGAAAGTCAAGAAAGTTTGACCACTCAAGTGATCCTAGTGAGTCCAGAAGGAGAAATCATTGCCACAGTCAAGGGCTTACAAGTAAAACTTGCTACTCAACAAAGTCTACTGGGGACAGAAGACGAATCTATAACTAATTGGCTCTATGAAGTAGAGTGGAGAAGCAAAGGTCTTTTGGGTAGATTGTTACCTCCTGATTTCCTGCTAAAACCAGTAGAGGTCGAGCAAAAACTGACTCCCAACCTCACAGAATTAGTAACTCAGGTAGATAATGCTCGCACATCGGATATTGGAACGAGCTTGGAAGAATTAAGCGTAGATTATATAGTGCAAGCCTTAGGGTCAATGGGTTGGTCATATCAGCCAACAGAAAACTTTGACTTGGAGGCAGCAGTCCAACGTTTAGCCATAGTTCCCAGCCAGCGACAACTGTTCCAACGTCTGCTAGAAATCTTAGCAGAAGTAGGAATACTCCAGTCCCAGCAACAAAAGTGGCAGGTGCAACAAACCCTAGAGAAAGTCAACCCGACTCAACAGAGTCAGAGTTTACTCAATCAATATCCAGAAGAAAGAGCAACATTAACACTATTAGATCGTTGCGCATCTCAACTAGCAGGAGTATTGCGAGGAGCAATAGACCCAGTACAATTGGTGTTCCCTCAAGGAGACTTAACCACAGCTACCCAACTCTATAAAGACTCAACTGTCGCGAAAGTGATGAACACAATAGTGCAACAAGCCATCACTCAAGCTATGGAGAAGTTACCACCGAGCCGAGGGATACGGTTGTTGGAAATCGGAGCGGGAACAGGAGGGACGACTAGTTATATTCTGCCTCATCTCAATCCCAACCAAGCAGAATATGTGTTCACCGATATTGGGGCATTGTTTACCAGTAAAGCCCAAGAGAAATTCCGGGATTATCGATTTGTGGACTATCAAACCTTAGATATAGAGGTAGACCCAACCAGCCAAGGATTTGAATCTCATCAATATGATGTGATTATTGCGGCCAATGTGCTTCATGCTACCACAAGTCTTAAGCAAACCTTATCCCATGTGCGACAACTGTTAGCACCAGGGGGAATGTTGGTCTTGTATGAAGCAACAACTCGGACTAGGTCGGTGGATTTAATCTTTGGACTATTGGAAGGATGGTGGAGATTCACTGATTATGAATTACGACCAGACTACCCTCTGCTGAGTCGCCAGCAGTGGAAAAAGGTGTTGAGAGAAACAGGTTTTACTCAAGTAGTAACTCTGCCAGAAGTGGAGGGAATGGCAGAAGCTTTGTCTCAACAGACGGTGATTGTCGCCCAAGCAGCTTCAACAAAGTTAGAACCAACGAAGGAGACACCGAAAGGTTGGTTGATACTAGCAGACCAACAAGGAATTGCTCAACAGCTAGCCAGGAAGGTGCGCTCAGCAGGAGAAGTTTGTACCTTAGTATTTGCCGGAGAGAACTATCAACAGCTGGCACCGGAAGAATTTACCATTAATCCTCATAATTCAGAAGAATTTGAGCAACTGATAGAAGCTGTAGTCGCCCAATCACCATCGTTATCTGGAGTAGTACAATGTTGGACAACTGAAGCGGGGGTGGATAAAAACATCAACTCCTCCGAATTAAAAAACCTATCTAAACTAGGATGTGGCACTACCTTATCTTTGGTACAAGCATTAGTCAAATCCGGATTATCTCAATCACCTAGGTTATGGTTAGTGACGAATGGTGCTCAACCAGTACTGTCAAATAATTCGGTAATACCAGGAGTAGCACAATCGACTCTGTGGGGTATGGGGAAAGTAATCAGCTTAGAACACCCTGAGCTAAAATGTGTGCGCATAGATTTAGACCCAAACCAGACGATAGAGAAGCAAGCTGATGCACTATTTAAAGAAATCTGGTCTGAGGATAGAGAAGACCAGGTAGCATGGCGCGGAGATGGTCGTTATGTGGCGCGATTGGTGGCTAGTCGTCATCAGCAACCGATCTCACAACAGCAACAGTTAGTACCATCACAACCATTCAAACTAGGAAGTTCACAAAAGGGTAGTTTAGACAACTTAACTCTGGAACCGACAACCAGGCGTTCTCCGGCAGCAGGGGAAGTAGAAATTCGAGTTAAGGCAACAGGACTGAATTTTCTAGACGTGGTAGCTGCATTAGGATTAGTTCCCCAGCAAGTGGATGGAGTATCTCAACAGCACCTGCTGGACATGGAGAGTTTTGGAGGAGAATGTGCTGGTGAAATAGTCGCTGTAGGAACAGAAGTCAAAGGCTTTCAGGTGGGCGACTTGGTTATGGCTGTGGCTTCAGGAAGCTTTAGTCAATACGTGACGCTTGATGAGAACTCTGTAGTTCTCAAGCCAGAAAATCTCAGCTTTGAAGAAGCCGCATCGATTCCAATCAATTTCTTAACTGCTTATTATGCTTTACATCATGTGGCCAAGATTAGTGCTGGCGATCGCGTTTTAATCCATGCTGCAGCTGGAGGAACGGGGATGGCTGCTGTTCAAATCGCCCAGCAAGCAGGAGCAGAAGTTTTTGCCACTGCTAGTCCTCCCAAATGGGAAGCACTAAGAGGGATGGGAGTCAAACACATTATGAATTCCCGGACAGTAGAGTTTGCTGACGAGGTGATGGCAATCACTCAAGGTCAAGGAGTCAATATTGTACTCAACTCTCTGACTTCTGGGGAATTTATTAGCAAGGGTCTATCAATAGTAAGTCCTCAAGGTCGGTTTGTAGAAATCGCCAAGCGAGGAGTCTGGGATTCCAACCAAGTAGCAGAAGTCAGACCAGATATATCTTACTTTCTCGTCGATTTGGTACGAGAGACTCAACGGCAACCGGAATTAATCAATTCCATGTTGCACCAGTTGAGAGATAAGTTCTCTAAGAGCTTACTACAACCACCACCGTTGAAGGTATTTCCCCTAGAAGAAGTTATCAGTGCCTTCCGTTATATGCAACAAGCCAAACACATTGGCAAGATTGTCGTAACTCAAACAACACAACAAGCTGATGCTACACAGCCTTTGAGTTTCCGTGAAGATGCTACCTACTTGATTACAGGAGGCATGGGAGGTTTAGGCTTACTAGTTGCTCGTTGGATGATAGACAAGGGAGCCCAGCATTTAGTCTTGCTAGGACGCCGTGTACCGGATGATGCTACCAGTAAGAAAATAACTGAGTTAGAAATGGCTGGAGCTCAAGTGATAGTGGAAAAAGCTGATGTGTCTGATTTTGAATCAATGACCAAAGTGCTGCACAAGATTGAGCAGTCAAACGTACCATTAGCAGGGGTAATCCATTCGGCGGGGACGTTATCTGATGGAGTGCTAGAAAACCAGAGTTGGTCTAGCTTTGAGCAAGTGATGGCTCCCAAAGTCCAAGGGGCTTGGCATTTGCATCAATTGACTCAAAACCAAACCTTGGACTTTTTTGTACTGTTTTCTTCGGTGGCATCTTTGTTGGGGGCACCAGGTCAGGCAAATCATTCGGCAGCCAATGGGTTTCTTGATGGTTTAGCCCATTATCGTCGAGCTATAGGATTGCCTGGATTGAGCATTCACTGGGGAGTTGTTTCTCAAGTGGGAGAGGCAGCAGAACTAGGTGCAGATGTCAGGCTACAGAAGCAGGGTATGGCTGTGATATCTCCGAATCAGGTCTTAGAGTCTCTAGAGCTACTGATGAGTGGTTCGGATGTGGAAGTAGCGGTGCTGCCTATTGAGTGGTCAGCTTTCCAGGAGAGAGTAGCACAGTGGCCGTTTTTAGCAGATTGGCAGGAAACCATCGAAACCACTTCAACAGAAACTGATAATGCACAGCTTTTAGAACAGTTGAAAGCTTCTCCACTAGAGGAAGGAGAAAAAATCTTGATGGATTACCTCAAAAATAAAATTGCTCCTATTTTGGGAATGAATGCTTCCAAAATAGAAATAAGGCAACCTTTAACTAATATGGGGATTGACTCATTGATGGCAGTTGAATTGCGTAATTTGTTGCTAAGAGAAATAAAGTTTGATCTTCCTCTGGAAAGAATAATTGACGGCATTAGTATTGTACAAATAGCAAATTTAGTGATTGAGGAAATTTTGCGGGAACAAATTAGCTATTTAAATTCTTCACCAACCCAAGATCTTGAAGATTGGGAAGAAATTACTTTGTCAATATAAAGTACAGTAATCAATGTCTGAAGATATTCTTGAATAATAGGAGTAAAGTTGGCATGGAACTAAAAGAAGTTTTATATAAAATATCTAGACAAGGCATTAAAGTATGGACTGATAATGGTGAATTAAAAATCAAGGCTCCCAAGAGCGAATTAACGGCAGAACTTCGTGAGCTTCTCTCTCAAAATAAAGCTCAACTATTGCATTTTTTAAAAAAAAAGAGTAACAAATTTACTGTTACTTCTATCCCCTTAGTTCCTGTTTTCAGAAATAAAAATATACCAGTTTCTTATCAACAGGAACGCTTTTGGACAATATCTCAGTTAATACCCAACAGTGCGGTACTCAATTTAAGCACAGCAGTACAAATTAAAGGTATAATCAAGGTTCCTGTATTACAGCAAAGCTGGACTGAATTAGTAAGGCGTCATGAAAGTCTTAGAACGACGTTTACCTATATTGACGGTGAATTGATTCAGTCGCTCCTGCCCAGTTTAGATATTCAGATTGCAGTAGACGAATATCGGGGTTTAAGTGCAGCTCAAAAGGCAACTGTTATTGAAAAAGTTATGGAGCAAGAAAGTCAAAAATCTTTTGATTTATCTCAAGCTCCCTTGTTCAGGACAAAACTACTGCAATTTAGTGATACTGAAGCGGCATTAATATTGGCCGTCCACCATATTATTATCGATGCTTTATCCCTCAATCTATTATTTCAGGAACTTTTAAGCTTATATGATGCTGCTTTGGAGAACAAACAGTCTTCTTTACTGGAATTAGCAATTCAATATGCCGATTATGCTGTGTGGCAACGCCAGCTGCTACAAGGAGAGATATTACAAAATGGACTAGAGTATTGGAGAGAGCAACTAGCCGGTGTTTCTACCTTATACCCTGTACCAGCAGATAAGTTGAAAATAGCTCAAGACTTTCAACGGGGACAGAAAAATTTTCAAGTCTCGACTGCTACATGGTCTGCTATTGAGCAATTAAGCAAGCAATATGGCATTACTCCTGTTGTGGTTTTCCTGGCAGGATTCTACTTACTGATTGCTCAATATTCACAACAACAAGATATTACTGTTGGGTTTCCTGTATCTGGTAGGAATCATCCCCAGCTAGAAGCAGCCATTGGTTTATTTACGGATACTATTATACTACGGGAAAAAATTACCGATACCTTGACATTAAAGGAATTACTTTACCAGATTAAAGAAACTAATTTCAATGCTTATGCACACCAACACATTCCTCTAAATTACCTAATCAATTTCATACAGCATCACCCTCAGCAAAAGTACCGCAATTTATTTCAGTTGCTGTTTGACTATGTTGACCTAGGAGAGAAAGTAGAAGCCAAAAGTACTTCGACTCTAACTGTAACCAAAGAATTAACCAGGGCTAACACAGATATAGATCTAACCTTTATTTTAAAACGATCTGGTCAAAGTATAGAAGGATTGTTTAATTACAACCTTGATTTATTTGAGGAAGAGACGATTGCCGGGTTGATCGAATCTTACTTGTTGATTCTCGAACAATGCATTAAGACTCCAGAGACTCAGATCAATGCCTTCAAGCTGTCAGACAAGCTAGAGGTACATAAGGCAGCAATCCACAGCCACTCCAGAAAAAAAGCTTGGGTAGAAGCAGCTTTGGCATCGATTCCTGAAGTTGAAGACTGTATTCTTTTGAAGCGGGATAACAAACAGGTAGCTTATGTGGTAATTCCCAATACGTTTTCTGTAGACAAAATACATTCCCACCTACAGTTACATCTGTCTCCTGAATTGCTTCCCCATACTTATGTACCCATATCTGCCTTACCTCGGACAGCATCAGGACAAGTAGACGAAGCAATTCTCGCTAGTTTAGAAGTTATTGACTCGGATTTGATTACCCGTTGGGAAGAGAAACTGCGATCGCATCCACAAATAGAACAGGCAGCAGTAGTTGTCCAACCCCGTAAAATCAAAGCAACCCCACTAGTTCATATCTTAGATCTAGTTCCTGAAACAGCGATCGCTGGTATATCCTCTGAAGAAACAAGGCAGGAGGCAGAACCCACCCCTAACCCCTCCTTGGAGGGGAACAGGAGGCAAGAGGGAAGAGAATTTGAAGGTAGAAAGGAAACCATAGTACCAGCATTCAGTGATGGTGGTTCCTTAACTATTCCTGAAGATGCACCTTTAACCTTAACTGAAGCACTCATTCAAACAGCAACTCGATATCAAAATAAAGAAATAGTATATATCCTTGGTGATAAACAACAAGTTTCCCAAACCTATAGCAGTTTATTATCAGAAGCTAAATGCATCTTGAATGGTTTGCAGGCTCAAGGTTTACAAGCAGGAGACAAAATCATACTGCAAATCGAATGCCTACGAGACTATTTTCCCGCACTATGGGGATGTATTTTGGGAGGAATTCAACCAGTAACCGTAGCTGTAGCCAAGACTTATCAACAACCAAATGCTGTAGTCAAAAAACTATACAATACCTGGGAGTTACTAGAGCATCCGCCCATATTAGCCAGTAAATCCCTGCTGGAACCACTGCAAAATCTGCAACAGTTACTCCCATTTTCATCAGTGCAAGTTTTGCCTGTACAAAAGATGAAGAGTTATCCGGCTACCGCAGAAATTTACTCCAGTCAACCGGATGATATCGCCTTCTTACAATTAACTTCCGGCAGCACAGGAGTACCGAAATGTATTCAAGAAACTCATCAAGGTATTGTTACCCATATCCATGCTGCTCAACAATTTAATGACTATCAGTCAGAAGATGTTTCCCTCAATTGGTTGCCAGTAGATCATGTAGTTCCCATCCTCACCTGCCACTTCAAAGATACTTACTTGGGTTGTCAGCAAATCGAAGTGGCAACAGATGTGGTGTTAGCTAACCCCACTGTCTGGTTAGATTTAATGGAACAATATCGGGTTTCCCAAACCTGGACTCCCAACTTTGGCTTCAAGTTAGTCAGTGATGCCCTCTCCAAAGTACCTCATTTAAGTTGGGATTTGTCTTCAGTGAAATTCTTTATGAATGCGGGAGAACAAGTAACTCCCAAAGTAGTACGAGAATTTCTCAAGTTAGTGGCTCCCTTTGGAGTAGTCTCCCAAGCCATGCAACCAGCTTTTGGCATGGCAGAAGTTTGTACCTGTATGACTTATCAAAACCAGTTTGAACCAGAATCAGGTATCCATCGCATCCGAAAATCCTCCCTAGGAGGACAGTTGGTTAAAGGGTTAGTAACTGAGACGGATATCATAGAATTCACAGATTTAGGGGCTCCCGTACCAGGAGTGCAAATTCGCATTACCGATGAGAACAATCAACTGTTACTAGAAGGTGTAATTGGTAGGTTTCAGATTAAAGGCAAGGTAGTAACACCAGGTTACTTGCATAATCCTCAAGCAAACTCAGAAGCCTTTGTGGGAGATGGCTGGTTTAACAGTGGAGATTTGGGCTTCATCCTGGATGGCAAACTAGTGTTAACTGGTCGAGAAAAAGAGTTAATCATTATTAATGGCGTTAACTACTATTGCTACGAAATTGAGGATACGGTTAACAACCTTGAGGGAGTAGAGCCGACTTTTGCTGGAGCCGTGAGTTTCTCACAACCAGAAACAGGAACAGAAGGATTAGCAATTTTCTTCGTACCGAAACAGCAACCACTGGAGTCAAACCTTGAACTCATCAAAACTATTCGGCAAGAAGTATCATCTCAACTAGGCATTACTCCCACCTATGTCATACCGCTATCGGGAACAGAGTTTCCCAAGACAACAAGCGGTAAAATTCAGCGGGGACGGCTGAAGCGGATGTTGGAAGCTGGGGAATGTCAAGAAGTAATCAAAGCGATTGATATCCAATTAGTAAATAACCGGACAATCCCCAATTGGTTTTACCAAAAACATTGGCAAATTAAAGAAATTAGCGCTGCTCCTGCTCCTCAACAAGTAGGTTTAACTTTAATCTTGGTTGATAGATTAGGACTAGGATGCTGCTTGTCAGAAAAATTGGAAGAATTAGGTCAATATTATATCCAAGTTGATTTTGGTAATGACTTTGCTCAACTTAGCGACAACAACTATATTATAGCTCCGGGAGACCGACAGCATTATCGAGAGTTATTGGAGTCTATCTCAGCAAACAAGACACCAATTAGTCGAATTCTACATTTAGGTACTTACCAGGATTACACCGAAGCTGATGTAGAAAGCCTAGAGCAAGCACAGAACCAAGGACTTTATAGTCTACTACACTTAGTTCAAGCCTTAGAAGCAGTTCAAGGCACACAACATCAGGTACAGTTACTGTTTGTCAGCAGTTACACACAATTAGTACAACCTACGGATAACATTGCTTACGAAAAAGCAACAGTATTAGGTTTACTCAAAACCATTCCCCAAGAAATGCCTTGGCTAAGCTGCACTCATATTGATTTGCGGGTAGCAGAGGTAGAAGGAAATGGAAACTATATTTGGCAAGAACTCTGTAGTATAACAAATGAACCAGAAATAGTTTACCGGGATGGAAAACGCCTAGTTTCAGGTCTAAAATCAGTCAATTTAGCATCAGAACCACAACAAGGATTACCGTTTAAACGAGGTGGTATTTATCTCCTAAGTGGAGGTTTAGGAGGTGTCGGTAAAGAAGTTGCTAAATATCTTTTAGAGCATTATCAAGCCAAACTTATCCTAGTAGGCAGAACGCCCTTACCAGAAAAAAGTACCTGGAAAAACATCTTACAAAAAAGAAATGAAGTAGCAGAAAAAATTCAGACCTATCAACAATTGCAGCAATTGGGTACAGTTCGATATCAAGCGTCAGACATCTGTAACTTATCTCAATTGCAACAGGTAGTAGCCGAAGCGTTATCAGAATGGGATGGAAAATTGGATGGGATAATCCATTTGGCTGGACTCTTCCAAGAAAGACTGCTGGTTTCGGAAACTCAAAATAATATCGCGACCCTCCTACGTCCCAAAGTATTAGGAACTTTGGTGTTGCACCAACTACTTCAAGATAACACTGATGGATTATTCATCCATTTTGCCTCAATCAATGGTTTCTTTGGGGGCGTAAATGTGGGTACTTATGCAGTAGCTAATAGTTTTCAAACGGCATTCTGTGATTACCAAAGAGCTCATACTCATCTACAAAGCTATTGCTTAGCTTGGAGTATGTGGGATGAGGTGGGTATGAGTCGGGGTTACCAAATGAAGGAACTCAGTCGTGCCAAAGGTTACTATGCCATAACACCATCCCAAGGAATCTATTCTTTGTTAGCAGCGCTGTCTCATAAGCACCATAATCTGTTAGTGGGTTTGGATAGCAGTAAGCCTCAAATACAGCACTTGAGTGGGGATTGTCAGAGTCTACAACAATTAGTTGCTTACTTTAGTGCTCAAACAACCGAGTTTCCGATTCGTCAGTTACAGGAATTGGATATGCGCGATTGTTTCGGTACCCCCAGCAAAATCCAGCATTCCGCTTTTGTGCAATTAGAATCACTACCCATTACTCCTGATGGAAAAGTAGACTATAACCAATTGCGCTCATCTAACAAGCATACTGCATCTCAATCAAGAAGAGAAAAAAATGAAACCGAACAAAACATAGCTGTTATTTGGCAAGAAGTACTTAAAATAGCAGAAGTAGGAATTGATGATAATTTCTTTTACTTAGGTGGTAACTCACTCTTGGCAATTCAATTGATGCACAAAATAGAACAAAAGTTTCGCAATTCTCTACCCTTATCAACCCTGTTCCAATCTCCTACTGTTGAACAACTGGCTACTCTGATCCTGCAAAAGAGTATTTCTACCTTTTCTCCTCTGTTTCCCATTAATCCCAATGGTTCCAAAGTGCCAATATTCTGCGTACACCCTGGCAGTGGAACTTCTTTCTGCTACTTTGAATTAGCTCAACTATTGGGAACAGAACAACCATTCTACGGTTTACAAGCACTGGGTACAGAAAAGGGACAAAAACCACTCACGCGGGTGGAAGATATGGCTACTTTTTACCTCTCAGCTATTCGTGAGGTTCAGCCAAAAGGACCATACATTTTACTTGGTTGGTCATTTGGTGGAGTAGTCGCATTACAAATGGCTCATGAGCTAACAACTCAAGGTGAGCAGGTAGGTTTCTTAGGATTACTTGATACCTACGCTCCTTCTCATCTACCTGATGAGCAAAACTTGCTAGAAGGAAAAGAAATCGTTTTACAACTGTTTGGGGGAACTGTTTCACTACCTTCCGAAGAGTTCCAGAAACTTACTCCTAAAGAACAAGCAGTCTTCATTTTGGAGCAAGCTCGACAAACTAACGTCATTCCTCCTAATTTTGAAGTAAGTGATATTGAACGTCTCTTAGAAGTTTTGAGGTTAAACATGGAAGCAATGCGTAGCTACTCACCCCCTTCCTACCCAAATTCTATCACTTTGTTTCGAGCAGAAAAGGGTTCCTTAGGACTCTCACAAGAAATCGTTTCTGTGATGGAACCCACCTTAGGCTGGGAAAACGAAAGAATCGCCGATCTTGAGTTACAAACGGTTCCCGGTTATCATGAGTACATGATTTACCAACCTAGTGTAACTATTCTTGCTCAGAAGTTACAAGCTTGTCTAGAAAAATCCCTGGGTACTTGTTAACAATCACAAATAGATATTTAATTTTAACTTATCGTTCAAGATTTTAAGTTCCATGTCTCAAATCACAACAAAACTTACTGGTGTACCCCGCACTATGCTCTTAACACTGAAAACAAGAGCAGACGAGCAATCCCGTCCTTGTCCCATTTTCCAAGACCCATTGGCTGTAGAATGGCAAAAACTTTTGCCTTTGAGATCGGT
>JAAHHL010000560.1 GCA_010672185.1 Caldora sp. SIO3E6
CTGATACCTGGAATTAACCTTCCTAAGCATTTGTCCACCGTCTCCACTGCTGCTACGCTGGCTTCAAAATTCCCAGTATGCCCTACCATATCAGTGTTAGCATAGTTAATTACCACCAGAGAATAAATGCCTTTTTCAATGGCTGCGATCGCCACATCGGTGACTTCTGCCGCTGACATAGCCGGTGTTTGGTCATAGGTAGGAACCATTGGACTAGAAACCAGCTCCCGCTCCTCACCTTCACAGGGTAGTTCTAAACCCCCATTAAAAAAGTAAGTAACATGGGCATATTTCTCAGTTTCCGCAGTGCGAAATTGCTTTAAATTGTTTTGGGCAATTACTTCCCCCAAAATATTATCTAAGTTCTGAGGCTCAAATGCTACCGATACTGGCAAAGTTGGATCGTATTGGGTAAAGGTAACAAAACTCAGGAGTTGAATCTGCTCCCGCTCAAAACCATCAAATTGGGGAGAAACAAAAGCTTGACTCAGTTGCCGTGCTCGATCTGGGCGGAAGTTATAGAAAATGACCCCATCTCCCGAATTGACAGCACCGGGGGCAATCCTGGTGGGTAGGACAAATTCATCGGTAATCTCTTCTTGGTAAGAAGCCTTTAATACTTCAACTGCCGATAGACCTTGCCCTGCACCATCCTGAGTCATTATTTCATAAGCCTGTTGGACTCGTTCCCAACGTCGGTCTCGATCCATAGCGTAGTAACGACCACTGATGGTAACAATCTGCCCTAGGCCGATGTTGTCCAGGTGATCCTGAATTTTTTGAATCGCATCAATGCCATCAGTGGGCTTGGTATCACGACCATCAGTAATGGCATGAACACAGACATCAGATATTCCTTGTAACTTAGCAAAATCTAGTAATCCGAGGAGATGATTCAGGTGAGAATGTACCCCGCCTTCTGAACACAAACCCACTAAGTGCAGTTTACTACCTCGATTGCGGATATCTCTGCACACTTGCAGGAGTGCTGCATTCTCTTGAATCGTGCCGTCTTCCACAGCGTCAGAGATACGAACTAGCTCTTGGGGAACCACACGCCCAGCACCAAGATTCAGGTGACCCACTTCAGAATTACCCATTTGACCTGTTGGTAGCCCCACATCTTTGCCCGAAGTGCGAATGATCGTACTTGGGTAGGCAGCCCAGAGGCTATCCATTATGGGTGTATTGGCTGCGGCAATGGCGTTTCCATCAATTGCTTCGCGGTAGCCCCAGCCATCCAAAATGACCAGCACCACAGGAGATACAGGTGCTTGCATCATAGTATCCCTCTTCGCTTATACTTTAAATTTCACGGCAATCATAACATTGAGGATTGTATTTTTGCCTTATTTTCTCAATTTCTTTAGTTCTTCTGGGAAAAAAAACAGCTCCCTTGGGAAGATTTTTACCTCCAGGTAGTGAAATAGTTCAATCTAAAATCTGAATGTCTAAAGTCTAGAAGTTAGTTTTTCTCTAATTGGGAAAATTGGCACAGAGGGATTAGCCACAGAAAGTCGCACCCGCTTGCCTACAGGTAGTTGAGTACTGAGAGTAGTGCGAGCATGTAGTTTTTTACCAGAGGGAGTTTGCATACAGTAACGGTACTCACGACCTAAGAAATGCCGGTCCTTAATTACAATCGGTGCCTGATCATCTGGATTCAGGATAACGTTTTCTTCCCGCAGCATTAACTCAGCTGCATCTGGAATTACTTCAATGGGAGATTGGGTATGGGAATTTGACCAAAGTACTTCAAAGGAACCCACTTCTGTTTCCCAGAATTGTCCTTGCCTGCGCGCAGGTATAAAGTTAGCCTGGGTAACAAATTCTGCCACAAAGCGAGAAGCAGGCTGAGAGTAGATTTCCTCTGGTGTTCCCAACTGCTCCAAATGTCCAGAGCACATGACACCCACTTGATCTGAGATGGACAAGGCTTCTTCTTGATCGTGAGTCACAAAAATAGCCGAAGTACCAATTTCCTTAAGAATTGCTCGTACTTCCTGGCGCAATCGCAGGCGCACTTGAACATCAAGATTGCTCAAAGGTTCATCCAAGAGAATTAGAGCAGGTTTTGGTGCTAAAGCACGGGCGAGGGCAACTCGCTGCTGTTGACCGCCAGAGAGTTCGTGAGGATAGCGTTTTTCTAGTCCTGCTAATCCGACTAAGGCGATCGCTTCTTTACTAGTTTCCTGTACAGAGGCTCTACTATTCCTACCTTGCCTATTTTTCAAGCCAAAGGCAACATTATCCAAAACATTGAGGTGAGGAAACAAAGCATAGTCTTGAAAAACCATACCAGTATCCCGTTGTTCTGGAGGAACCCAGTAACCAGGGCCAGCAACTGGACGCCCAGCTAATTCTACCATTCCTGATTGGGGGCGCTCAAACCCAGCAACAATGCGCAATAGGGTAGTTTTTCCACAGCCAGACGGTCCGACTAATCCCAGCAAATCTCCTTGGCGCAAGGTCAATGAAACATTGGCAACTGCTAGGGTATTGGCTTGCTCATACTGTTTGGTTATGCCTTCTAAATGTAGAATTGCCGGTTGTTTCATGGAATTTGTGAGTTGTAAGTAATGATATATAGGGTATTGTCCTGGGTCCGGAACAATTACCTGAGAGTGAAATGGGATATTTTGTTATTGGAAAATTCTTTAGCCAGTAATCTGCCAGCATTTTTCCAGCCAATATGCTAAGTCACGGCGAGAAAGCGACCTTTGCCTGACAACGCTCCAAAGTTGAATTGCAGCAGTGGCGTCATTGATTTGCACCCTTAACGGCTGCTCAGTTTTACACCTACAAGGAATCGCTAATTCTTGCAAGCGCCGGTAAACTGACCATCGGTCGGCTCGGTTAATCTCAATGATTTGCTCTGTTTCTGTTTGGGAACTGGATGGATTCATCTTTAATAATAAGATGCAATAGTTTATCAATAGTAATTGATACAAGGATCTTAGGGTTTTCCGGATATTTCTAAGTAATAGAAGTTTTTCCAGTAGTTAACCTCAATAAAACAGTCTAAACTAGATTTACTTCAAATGCTAACATTTCTCAATTAATTTTGGGTAAAGCAATCAGGCTTTCTGAAGAAACACTCTAGCTGCAAGGGGATTTTGATGCTCTAGACGCGGGGACGCGGGGACGCGGGGACGCGGAGAAGAAGAATTTGACGTGTTTCTTTCCTTCATAAGGGGTGGCTCTGAAGAAACACATTCGGCTCACTTGGGATTGGTGCTGACGCGACCGACGCGACCGACGCGGAGATGGGAATTTGACCATTGTTTCTTACATTTTCCCAATTCCCAATTCCCAATTCCCAATTCCCAACTCAAAGAAACCGAGATAGTAGCAAGTAAACTAAACGAAAGATGGTTGTTATCGCCACCGCTGCTGCTCCTGCTAAAATTGCGACCACCATTACGTAAAGAAAGGGAAAACCAGCCCTTAAGAAAGGAATAAACATCAAGAGTAGGGCAATCCCTGCAAAAATTGGTAAATCCTTCCCTTCTATCAAGCGGCGGTATTGAGCATAAACCAACCCACCAATAATCATACCTAGCAGTCCGAAACTAATTCCTGATAACCCCAAAAAGCTGCGCAGAGCAAAGGATAGCAATCCCCCCGTAAATCCTGTAAATGCTGCTCCCCCCAAAATCTCCATTAGTGAGAAGGCTGCTTTTTTCGCTGAAACTGGGGGGGTCGGTTGGGGAATTGGCTGTGGTGGATTTATTGGTGGTTGGGAGGTTGGTTGTGGTGGATTTATTGGTGGTTGGGAGGTTGGCTGTGGTGGATTGATGAAAGTAGGTGATGATGATGATGTTGTGGGAGTTACAGGAGGCGGCGGGGGTGGGGATTGAGCTTCTAGAGCATCCATCACCTCTTGAGCTGAACTGAAGCGTTGATTAGGTGTTGGTAACAACATCCGATTTAAAACCGCCTCTAGAGTATCGCTTACCTGGGCATAAATTCTCCAAGTCCACTGATTATTGTAAGAGTCATACAAATCCCCTGGCTCCTTGCCAGTTAACAAAGTAATCACTGTCACTGCTAGAGCATATAAATCTGTTGAGGGGTAGACTTGGGCACCAGACATCTGTTCCGGGGGTGCAAATCCCATAGAATAAATACCAGTTGAGCTTCCCGTTGATGTAACTGCTCCTTGGTTTACCTGCTGTTTAACCGCACCAAAATCCAACAGATATAAACGCCCAGTGCGTTCGCGCATAATGTTGGAAGGTTTAATATCTCGATGAATTGAGTTATTCTCATGGACAAATTTGAGCACATTCAGGATTTCCCGTAGCACCTCCAAAGCCTCAGCTTCAGTGAACACAACTTTGTCTGCTAACTCTTCTTCCAAGTTTTGCCCATCAATAAATTCTTGGACTAGGTAGAAAAACTGGTCTTCTTCTCCCGGTTTCTGGCTCTGAATACTCAAGGGGAAGAAAGCAAACAAATCGGGGATTTGAGAGTGACGTCTACCGAGTTGCTCTAAAACTTCTGCTTCCCTTGCAAATAAATTTTGGGCAATTTTGAGCTGTTGAGGACTCAAGTTGCCAGAAGGCTGAAACTGCTTAACCACACACTCACGCATCGTTGGAGTATAGCGATCTCTTGCTAAAAATGCTGCTCCAAAGCCTCCTTGACCTAGTAATTTTGAAGGTAGGTAGCGCCCTGCTAGAATCAGTGGCATACCGCAGGCAGTACAGAATTTTTGCTGCGCTGTCTGAAGCGTCATTTTATCATCAAGGTCAGCAAAAAAGTTTTCGGGGCGGGAGCAGCCAGGGCGGGTGCAGTAAATTTCCATGTTTACAAGGGTTAGGAGTGACTCAGCTACAACACATTTAATTTGCCTTCACAAAAATCCTTAGCTTCTGGTGGGATGGGCGTCTCGCCTATCCAAAATAGGCAATTTAAATGTGGAATGGCTTACTCACACTCTCCAAAGTAGTGAGTGTGAGCTTCTAGCTACAATTTAACTAATGGTAGGGGGTCGAATCTTGCGCCGCTATGGTAAGGAAGAAACACTTCTTCATATATTATTATCACTTTACAGAGGTTTGCTGCCTGTGTTTCTTAAGGGCAAAACTGGCAAGATGCCAGTTCCACAATCGATATCCCACACCCTACACCCTAAAACTTCACTCCGAAGGAGTGTTTCTTAAGAGCCGCCCCACGGGCGGCGATTGCCACCCCCTACGAATGACAGAAACACTACCTCCAACCTTAGAGCCTTAAAGCCTTGGAACCTTCTTTCCTTCTGCCCTGGAGCCCTCTGCCTTGGAGCCTTGTTTCTTAAGAGCAATTAGCCATTAGCCATTAGCAATTAGCCATTAGCCATTAGCCATTAGCCATTAGCCAGAGTGTTTCTTAAGAGCTT
>JAAHHL010000561.1 GCA_010672185.1 Caldora sp. SIO3E6
TGTTTTTCGTTGTTTCTGGAACTTTTGCTGATGAAAAAGGAGATTATTCCTCAGGAACCTATGTGCGCAATCCAGTAGGTTCAACTCATACTCCATCAAGTCATGAGGGTTGCATTATTCTCGTTAAACTCTGGCAAATGTCCCCTCAAGACCAACAAAGGGTAGTTATTGATACGGCTCATCATCCTTGGCAACCGGGTTTAGTGGAAGGATTACAAGTTATGCCTTTGCACAGTCATAGTACAGAATCAGTTGCCCTAGTTAAATGGGAACCGGGAACAGTTTTTCAGCGCCACACCCATTTTGGTGGAGAAGAAATTTATGTCTTGGAAGGGGTATTTGAAGATGAGCACGGAACTTATCCCCAGGGGACTTGGATTCGCAACCCTCATAGCAGTGTTCACACTCCCTTTAGTAAGAGTGGTTGCTTAATTTATGTGAAAACCGGTCATCTCGGTTAAACTCAGATCTTGCACCAAGCTCAAAAAGACCAAAAAACCGGATTTTGAGAGGCTGAAACCCTATTGAATTCGTTGTAATTTGGCTCAAAATCCGGTTTTCAACATCAGGTGCAAGATCTGAGTTAAAGCGCTACCCAATTACGGCAAATCCCCGACTTCTAGGTTGAACCTGTGATTAACTCGATAAACTGACAGAAGAAGTCGGGGATCTAAGACGCTTTCCGTTAGTCAACTTCATTTAGGGCAGATCCCCGACTTCTAGGTTGAACCTGTGATTAACTTGATAAACCGGCAGAAGAAATCGGGGATCTAAGACGCTTTCCGTTAGTCAACTTCATTTAGGGCAGATCCCCGACTTCTAGGTTGAACCTGTGATTAACTTGATAAACCGGCAGCAGAAGTCGGGGATCTCAGGCACTCTCCGTTAGTCAACTTCATTTAGGGCAGATCCCCGACTTCTAGGTTGAACCTGTGATTAACTCGATAAACCGGCAGCAGAAGTCGGGGATCTCAGGCACTCTCCGTTAGTCAACCTCTAAGGAAGAAATTACCATTAAACTAACAAAATACCTACCATCTACCACCTAACACCTAATAGTGAGCATTTTCCAGCAACCACGTCCCTGGCTAGTGGGATTAGTTGTCACTGTCGGTATCCTTGCTGTTTCGACTTCAGCAATTTTTGTTCGCTTAGCGATCGCGTCTGCTGGGGAAAGTGGGTTAGCATTTAGCCTGTTCCTCTCAGCCTCTCGTTTAGCGATCGCATCCTTACTACTATTACCAGCTTGGCGCAACTTTAAGCTAACTCCCCTCAGTCCTAGTGCTTTGTACTATGCTGGTGCTGCTGGTATTTGTCTTGCCCTACATTTTCCTACCTGGATTACCTCCCTTTCTTTTACCTCAATTGCTGCTTCCACTACCTTAGTTACCACTAATCCTATTTGGGTGGCTTTACTTTCTTGGCTATGGTTTAAGGAAAAACCCAGCAAGTTAACAGTGCTGGGAATGGGAATAGCACTGTTGGGTGGTGTGCTGATTACTTCAGGGAATACAGGAACAGTTACCGATGGGAGTAATCCCCTACTAGGTAATTTCCTGGCACTTCTAGGAGCTTGGATGATCAGTTTTTACTTACTCTTAGGGCGTGAAGCTCAACGACGAGGTTTAGGAATCAGTAGTTATATTGCTATTGTCTATAGTACAGCGGCAGTGATATTGTTACCTTTTCCTTTAATTTTTGGTTCCGGTTACACTGGCTACCCGCCTACAGTTTATCTTTATGTCCTATTAATTGCTGCTTTCCCCCAATTAATAGGTCATACTAGCCTCAACTGGGCAGTGCGTTGGATTTCTCCGATTTTGATCACCCTCGCTGTTTTGTTTGAACCGGTAGGTGCGAGTATTCTTGGTTATCTTATTTTTCAGGAAGTACCGGGTTTGCTGGTGTTTATGGGTGCAGCAATCTTGTTAATGGGGGTAGCATTAGCTGTTTTCGGTTCCAGGAAAAAGTCCACTGGTACTGCTGCACGGAATTAAAAATTAAAAACAATTCTCCATTCTCCATTCTCCATTCTCCATTCTCTACACCCCACATTTGCGATACCAGCTAAATTTGATTATGATAATGGTTGTCATTTTCATTTAGGTTTAGTAATGCTCGAAGTTCGAGAGCTGGGAGTATGTTACCGGGATAACTGGGCAATTAGTGATATCTCCTTCTCCCTCAAGCTAGGACAACTCACCAGTCTTTTAGGACCAAATGGTGCAGGCAAAAGCACCATGGTTAAAGCGATGCTAGGGCTAGTTCCTACAGCTAAGGGTGTAGTAATGTTCGGCTCCCGTCCTTTGAAGCATCAATTGCGAAGGGTAGCTTATGTGCCTCAGCGATCGCAAATTGACTGGGATTATCCGATTACTGTGTGGAATGTCGTGATGATGGGGCGTACTGTACACACAGGTTGGTTGAGGAAACCTAACCGTCAATCTACTGAAATTGTTGAAGACGCTTTGGACAGAGTGGGTATGCTAGAGTATCGCCATCGCCAGATTGGTCAATTATCTGGGGGACAACAACAGCGGGTATTTGTGGCTAGGGCACTAGCTCAACAAGCCGAGTTATTATTTTTTGATGAGCCTTTTACTGGAATAGATAAAAAGGCAGAGGAAATTATTTTTGAGGTTTTTGCTGAACTCAAATTACAAAATAAAACCTTGTTAGTGATTAGCCACGACTTAGGGGCAACCTTAGAACATTATGACCAGTTATTATTGCTCAATAAGCAGCTAATTGCTTCTGGTACAAAGAAAGAAGTATTAACATCGACTAATATTAGCAAAGCTTACGGTCAAGGGTTAAGTTTAATGATAGCTTGAGAATTTAGAATTTAGAATTTAGAATTTAGAAAGAAAGATAATGTGAAGTATTTTTTTAATTTACTAATATATCAGCAACCACAAGATTTGGATATATTGAATGGTTGAAACGATGGATGAAATATCAATCATCATCCTTCTGCCTTCTGCCTTCTGCCTTCTGCCTTCTGTTATACCTAACAACTAATACCTAATGTTAAATTGGTTACTGGAGCCCCTGAGTTTTGAATTTATGCGCAATGCGATCGCAATAGCGATCTTATTAGGTATTTTAAGTGCAGTTGTGGGGAGTTATTTGATTTTACAACAAATGAGTATGATTGGGGCAGTGATTTCCCATGCCGTAATACCAGGGCTCTCAATCGCTTTTTTTTTGGAAATTAATCTCTTAATTGGCGCATTTATCGCGGGTATTTGCAGTGCCTTAGTTGTAGCAGGAATTCATACGCGATCGCGAGTTAAAGTAGATGCAGCAATGGCTTTAACTCTGAGCAGTTTTTTGGCACTGGGAGTGCTCTTAATCACACTCCTCAAGACGAACAGACTTGACCTGAGCAATATTCTATTTGGTGATATTTTAGGAGTAAGACCTGGAGATGTTTGGCAAACTTTGGTCATTACAGTAATAATTTTACTGTTGACCAAACTTTTTTACAAAGAACTACTATTTTATACCTTTGATCCTCTAGGAGCCCAAGCCAGCGGTTTACCGGTAAAGACAATGTATTTCGCATTAATTTGTGCCATTACCTTAACCATTGTGGCTAGTATGCAAATAGTGGGAGTACTGCTAGTTCTTGCCCTGTTAGTAGGGCCAGCAACCGCTGCTTATTTATTAGTAAAAGAGTTGCATCAGATGATGATATTAGGAGCTGGGATTGGGATGATTTCTGGTATTAGTGGTATGTATTTGAGCTATCACTTTGATCTGCCCTCAGGACCAGCAATTGTCCTAATGATATTTGGCTTCTTTTTGTTAGCCCTTTTGCTTAGTCCTACTCAAGGAATTTTAACTGAACCAGAAATAAGGCATTGGGCTGTCAGAAAGTGGCAGCAATTGACGCAATTTAGGCGTTAAAATTGTGGGGTATGGAGTATGGAAAAATTTTGGTGCAAAATTATGGAATGGAGGATGCGATCGCAACTCAGTTAGTTGGACATTGAAAAGACCTCAACCCTGACTCTCTCCCCTCATTTTTCTTGTCCTGCCTTAAGTTTGTAGCCAGTTTGTTGGCTATATGTTATATATAGTATATATTTTGTCTATGGAATGGTCGATACTCTTTCATAAAAAGTTTGAAGAATGGCTTGACACGCAAACCTTTGCTCTCCAAAGAGATATCGCCGCAGCACTGTTAGTGCTGAAAGAGTTCGGTGCCACGCTTGGCAGACCATATGTTGATACGCTGAAAGGTTCGTCGTTGCCGAACCTAAAAGAACTTCGAGTGCAGCATAAGGGAGACCCCTATCGTCTGCTATTTGCTTTTGATCCTCAGCGAAAGGCTATTGTTCTGGTTGGAGGAAATAAGGCGGGTGAACAACGATGGTACGAGAAGAATATCAAGATAGCTGAAGAGCGGTTTGCTGAGCATCTTGCACAACTAGAGGAGGAAGAGAAATGATCACTCTTGAAGAAAAGCTCAAACAGTTTACTTCCGAAGAGCAAGAACAGATATATGCTCGTGCCGAAGAAATGAAAAAAGAAGTCCTCATCTTAAAAGCGGTGAGTGAGGCTACTGGTATATCACAAGAAGAGCTAGCGGATCGGCTTGAGCTGAGTCAGTTTTATGCCCAACTTGAGCGTAGGAGCAATGTCACCATCAATACGATACTCGCTGTGGTAAAAGCATTGGGAGGTTCAGTAGATATAACTATCAACCTGCCTGAGCATGAGCCTGTAAAGTTCTCTCAGATTGAGACTATGTTGGGCTCGAATTAACTAGGGACTTGAAATAGGGAAAGCGTGTAAATATTCAACGATTATGATACTAGGACAACGCAGACGGAAAATCATAAGTCTAATTATTCGTTCTGGTGGTGCGGCAATTACTGTAACACTTGCTGGGGCATTGGTGAATTGGGTAGGTGTGGCAGGAACTGGGGTGGTTGCTGTGGCAATTAGCCGTGTTGATACTGGCGTATTGGCTGGGGTACTGGCAGGTATTTCAGCCTTCGTTGGTTGTGAAGGATTGGTTCGGTTGTTTCAAGGAGAGATTGGGCGAGGATTGGCTTTGGGTATTGGTTCTGCTATCGGTTTAGGGTTTGCCGCAATCATCTTTTTTGAGGTGGTTAAAGAGGTTGAATCCTCTGGGGAAAACACCAATAGCCATAACACTCAAGGTAAGACTCAGACAAACAGTAAAAAAATCAACTGACAGCTGCTGAGGTACTAGCAGCCCTATCGTTTGTGTTGCGATACCTATTGAGACATTAAAAGTTTGGGGTGTAAGGTGTGAAATGTCTGTTACAACCTAACACCTAAAGCCTATGCAAAGACTAACGACAACTATCCGTAAATTCTTACCGGAGCCCCCAACCGCAGAACAAGAGCAAAAATTGTATCAAGAGT
>JAAHHL010000562.1 GCA_010672185.1 Caldora sp. SIO3E6
TGCGGCACTCGCACCTCATTCCTTACTGATTAGTCTCCTGACTTTCGGCGAGTGCCCCCAGACTTTTTGAGAAGGTTCAATGCTGATGGTACATTTACCTACGATCCAGCAGCAGGCTTCGATGGTACTGACTCGTTCTTCTACAGCCTTTCCAATGCTGGGGGAAGTGATGTCGCCGAAGTAGAATTCACAGTGGACGATGTAATCTGGTTTATTGACAACAGTGCAGGCGGTTCTACCAACGAAGGTACCCTAGAAAATCCCTTCACCTCATTGGCAGCCTTCAATAGCGCCAATGATGGTGTAGGCAACAACCCTGAAGCTGGTGACAATATTTTCCTATACAGTGGCTCCAGCAACTACACAGGTGGTGTTACCCTGTTGGACAATCAAACCTTGATTGGTCAAGGGGTAACTGGGACTTCCCTAGAAAATGAGCTGGGCATTACCCTGGCTCCCTTTAGCAGTAGTTCTCTCCCCAGTATCGGAGGCACTGATCCAGTGATTACCAATGCCAGTGGTGATGGCATTACCCTAGCATCGGGGAATACAATTCGCGGTCTCAACATCAATAATACTTCCGGTGATGGGATTAGCGGCTCTAATGTGAGTGACATTGCCATTAGCGAGGTGGACATCAGTAATACAGGTGTCCACGGCATTGACCTCAACACAGTTACCAACTTCACTTATGAGGACAGCGAGATTATTGAGGCTGGCAATGAGAATGCTGAGAACAGCATCCATATCCGTAATCTGTTCGGCACCAACCTGATTGAGGATGTCCGCTTGGATGAAATTAACGAAAGTGGCATCGACATCCGTAACAATACGACAGATGATGGCACTACCGACAGCCTCACCATTCGCCGCTTGACTGTGGAAGAGCATAGCGGAAACTTTGGCGAGGATGGCATCTTAGCTGAAGCCAACGGCACATCTAACCTGACCCTGTTAATTGATGACAGCGACTTTGACATCAATGAAGACGGCTCGCTTGGGGTCTTGGTCAACTCCCAGGGGACGGCTACCCTGGATCTCACGATTCAGAATAGTACATTCAATGCTGGAGATGCCAATGGCACTGGCTCTATTCAGGTTAATAACGCGGGGAACAGTAATGCCACGGTTGTGATCGATAATAACGACATCAACAACAGCAACGGTAACTCGATTAATGTCCTCAACAACGATAACGCTACATCAGTAACCACCATCAGCAACAATGAGATTGATGGGGATAGTACCGATAACACTGGGTTCGGGATTCGAGTGTTGCAGGATGAAAACGGCTCACAAACAGTCTTAATTGACAACAACACCATTGATACTCACAATTTTACAGCCATTCTCCTGAATGCAAGGGATGGCAACGGGGTGTTGAATGCCACAGTGACAAATAACACTAACACGACTGAACCTCTCTTTGAATTTGAGGCCGGTTTTGCTGCAACATCAGAAGACCAGAACACCTTGAATGTCAGTCTTTCCGGGAACGATTTTAATGGCAGAAATAATTTCTCAGGGACTGAAGACATCGCTCTGAATCAGTTCGATAGTTCAACTTTGAATGTCACCCAAGCTAGTACTGCAAATCTTAGCGCATTGAATAATGGCAATACAGTGGGAATTACTGGCTCGGTTAACTTTAATCAGCCTGCACCTCCCACACCATAGTCTGACTCAAGTAATTGGCTCTGTTATCTGAGCTAATTACTTGAGGTTGGATGCCTGTTAGCATCTGATCTGAAATCTGAAACCGGTGCTGGCTTGAGTTAGCGCCGGTTTTTTGTGGAACTTAATGCTTGGTCTATCTGCAGGTGAAGCATTCGCAGAGTAATTTACAGCGTTTTGCGCTCTAACAAAGTACAGCAGGTAAAAGTCCCCCTTTTTAAGGGGGATGCGAGGGGGATCAACAATGTACCCCATAGCAAAGCAAACTGCTGTATCGCGATCGCTTACCATTTTTGGTGCGAATGCTTCGCCTAAGCAAGTGTTTTCTTAACCTTCACAGTATGTCAAACTTAGATCTTGCACGCCTGTTGCCTACCTTCGAGACAAAGCTCAGTAAAAAGTTGATCCCATTGCTGAGCTATATTGTCCCATTGAAATTTAGAAGATGTTGCGAGGGCATATGCCTGCTCAGACTTTTTGCGTAGTAACTCAGGTTGACTATATAGATCCTCCAGGGCGGTAGCAACATCTTGTGCCGACACAATTTGGTGTTGTACATCCTCCAATGGATGGTAAAAGCTAGAGACAGGATCGATCAAAATAGCTACATCCTCCCACAATTCAGCACAGGCGCTATGCCTAGGCATAATCTGAGCTGCTCCAGTTGCCCCATGTTCAAAAGGGATTAAACCCCACCCCTCGCCAGTGGAAGTGTTTAAACCAACATCGCAAGCGTTATAGATTAGGTTGAGTTGCTCATCAGATACATAATGGCTACATTGTTCAGTTTCAGTAGTTGTTAACAACAGTCGATCTGTGATGCCATACTGCTTTGCCAACTTCTGCACGTTGTAACCCCTATGCTGTGCTTCCATATGTAAGTAGAGCTTGACATTATTGGGCTTGTTTCGGGCAAATAAAGCAAAGGCTTCGAGAGTAATATCAACTCGTTTCCGAGAATCGTTACGATTGGCATTTAAGACAATAAATGCGTCTTGGAGTTCTGGTTGTTGGGGAAATAGTTGCCGCCGAGCTTGCTGACGACTTTGGTAAAAATTATTATTAGACGCGCAAGGTCGGAATAAATGAGAATCAATTCCATGGGGAATAATATCTAGGCTAGGCAATCTCAGTTTAGGCTGTTCTTGAGCTAATTTTGCCAAAGCAGACTCAACCACATTCCAACCAAATTGAGTAAAGAGTACGAGCCGATCCAATTTTTCTACATCCTCAAATTTCCTAGGACTAGCATCTGTTCCATCAATTGGGCAGTAATGGACAATTTTGAACTGATGTTTGAATTTATCCCAGCTCTTTCTGTGAACAGAGTTCATATAGTAATCGTGGACAATCCAAACTAGTTGTGGTCGAATTTTGACTAAAAGATCTGGTAATTGTTCCGCGCCAAAGATATCACCCATCCGAACGTTAGGATAAATTTTCCAGCCGTTATTGAGTGGCGCTCCTTGATAGTTAAAACCAAAATGGTGAAACTCATACCGTGCCTGAAGACGCTCCAAAATGCTACGGACGACCCTAGCATATCCCGTCGGCTCGACTGCTGCACCAATAACTAAAATGGGTATTCGGCTCATACTTGGAATGACTAAAAATGTAGGTTGGGCTGTAGAGACGTTGCCTGCAACGTCTCTACATCTAGCCGGATCAAGATTTTTCTTGATATGAGGGGTCAAACCCCTTATTCAACCGCAGTATCCTAGGAGGGGAGGAGCTCCTGCCCCCCCTTCCCTTGCAGGGAAGGGGGTTGGGGGGTTAGGTTGAAAAGTGATGGGCAAAGCGCGAAAAGTCTTGCCCATTCAGTAATTGAGAGATACAATGGGTCTTATCCCTAGCTTAATTGACCCACAGTATCTTCATTACGCTGCGCTAAAGCACCACGTTACGGTTACAATCGTTTCCACGCGATCGCTTAACTAGTTTTAGATAAGCCTGCACCGAAGGAATATAGTTGACTACCGGGCGTACTATAGAATAAGACTTCTTGTTCTGCTTCAACAGTGTTGACATTGAAACCCTTAAACAGTTCAATTGCTGTATCGGTTCCAGATTTGAAGATCCCCACAAAGGTATAGACAGTCTTATCCAAATTAGCACTACTGCCTGCCCTTGCTCCATTGAGCCAAGTTCGGACTTCTTCCCCTGCACCAGCAGTTAGCAACAGTTCATAGAAATCTGCAGTAGGTGGTGCATTAGTGAACATCTCAAAACTTACCAGAATCAGAATGTTATCAGAATTATTCCAACCTCCTTTGTTAATATCATTGAGCATTTTTTCATACATTTCAGGGTAGTTTACATTCCAGTTAGGTTTGTTTGAAGTGGTATAGTATTTGTTGTGAAGTACACCACTTTGGGAGAGATTAGTGCGGTCGAGAATTACCATTTGGTAACCGAATACGCGCTCTCCTGGATCATTTTTAGGTTTTATCTCATCTCCATTCAAGATAATCACTGGTAGAACAGGATCTTCGGGGAAAGCACGATTCGCAGAGTTTTCGATTGTCATCCTTGGTCGTAGATTTCTTCCGTATTCCGTGAACGCCTGTTCGACAACCTCACTTTTGCTGCCAGTCAACTCCCAAATACCGCTCAATTGAAAATTAACAACAGCAGGATCCATTTTAATACTTTCAGTCCATTCAGAGAAAGCATCTGTGGTTTTTTGAGCTGCGTCGTTATCAGTTGAGTCGTTGGCATCAACATTGACTAATCCGGCGAGTTTGGTAACATCGCCACCTTGACCTAAGATGTTCACCGACCTATTGGAATAGTAGGATTTCCAACTACTACTACTCTTAACTGAAGCTGAAACACCTGCTGAATAAAACAATCCTTTGTACTCCGCTTCTACCGAGGCAGAGATTTCCTCCGTAGTGGTTTGGGAAGTTGTGGAAACAGCAGCATAGTATTGGAGAGTTGCCCCCAAGGTGACTCTAGAAACAAAATAGGCTCCAAAGTCATCGAAGAAATCAGCAAATTCTGTTAAGTTACTTTTATCGAGTATCTTGGGCAATTTGTCAACACGATCTTGGAACTCATCCGTTAAGTATTTGTCACTTGGCTTGAGTGTTAAGAGTGCCAGTTGGAAGTATTCATTGCGGTAAGCATAGTTATACTGGCTATTCTTGGAAAATTGTTTGCCGTAAGAAGCACTCATTTGCCCACTAAAGGCTCCATAGGAACCTTTGACGCTAGCGTTTGCAGAGATAGAATTCTGGAATTCTTCTCGGCTTGAAACTGAGTCTGCTTGAATAAAAGCCTCTGTTTGCTCAGCTCCAATAATATAATCGGGAAGTGCATATTGATTCCCTAGAAAATAAAATTCCGTAGTACCCGCTTTGCTTAGGTCAAAAAGAGGTATAGTAACCGAATCAATATCGTGAGTTTCATAGATATTGAAACCTTGACCTACAAAGTTAGCCTGACTTAAATAGGGTACACCTTCGGCAGTTCTCATTGTAATAATCTCCTATGTACTAAAACAGCGGTCGTTGCTGATTTTGGGTATGGTTTTGCCCCTCTTGTCCCCCAATTCTGGAGGGGACTTTGAAAATTGTGTCCCCCCCAGAATTGCAGGGCTGTTTCATTCGATCAAGATGTACTTTTGTCAATGCCCTAAACACTCAATTTTAGCTGCCAATTTCTTGTTTACCTGGTCAAAATTGTCAATCTGCGGGTCGAAATTCATTGATTTTCCCC
>JAAHHL010000563.1 GCA_010672185.1 Caldora sp. SIO3E6
AAACCTGGCATCAACCCGGGTAACCTTGGGGGATGCAGATGCCCAAAACAGCGGATAAATGCTGCATTCATTCTTACTTATTACTTGTTACTTGTTACTTGTTACTTATTCTCCCAAGCCCTAGTTAACAATGCTGGAGTGGCTCACCAAACATCTTTCCTGAGCTCAACCCCTCGTCAAGCTCAAGAAGAACTTAACGTCAATCTGTTAGGAATGTATGCCATTACCCGGGTTATTGCACGACGCATGGCCGCTAAACGAGATGGTGTAATTGTCAATGTCTCTAGCCTGATGGGGAAATTAGCAGCTCCCACTTTTGCTACTTACTCGGCTACTAAATTTGCTATCTTGGGTTTTACCCAAGCATTAAGGGTAGAATTAGCCCCCTATAATGTTCAAGTAGTGGCTCTGTTACCTTCCCTCACGGAAACAGATATGGTGCGGGATACTCAAAAGTTTCGCTGGGTTTGGCCTACTACACCAGAAAAAGTAGCACAAGTTTTAGTTGCCCAACTTCCTAAAGGAACTCTGGAAATATTCGTTGGCTGGCAAAGTAAAGTTACGGTTCTACTCAACCGCTTTCTACCTTGGTTGATGGAAAAGATTGTCCTACTATCGGCTCCTTTGTCTGAGGTTGAAACAGCAGGTAATTTCGGAGTTGATGCCGGATTGACGTTTGGGGTGTAGGGAATCAAGGTTAAAACTGACGCGGGGACGGGTCGAAGTTTTTATTATAGGTAGGGCTTGCTGAATAAGTCATTAGCTATCAGTTTTGAGCTTTCAGCCGTCAGCTTTCAGCTTTCAGCTTGAAGATTACCCAGGGATTTTCCACAACAATGCCAGCTTTTTGAGCCCATTTGATACATTTCCTTGTACAAGACTTGGCTTATTAACAGCTGAAAGCCCTGTCAGGTATAGCTTGCGCACTAATACACCAAGAGGGTTACTGGCGTTGGGTTGCGCTATCGCTACACCCAACCTACTTATTGCACAATTTTAGGTGTGTTGCGCCACTACAAAGAGCAACAAGTTCACTTCTCACATACCTCTAATGTTTTCTCTACTTCTGGATTACTCTCTAGGTATTCTTCTAACCAATTACAACCTTCCGCTAATAGATCATTTAGATTATCTGGTTCCAGAAACTGCCACAATTTTGCTGTTCCCTCATACCCACCAGCTACTAAGGGGAAGAGTTCAACAACAGGCAATCGATGAGCTAGAGGCACTGCCAGCAAATAATTCCTTGCGTTCCAATACCCTGAGATTGCTGTATAACTTGCGGAAAAATTTGGAATTCAGGCAAGATTTAGAGGAAGGAGATAGGAAGTTAATTATGCGTTTAGCACCACTATATCAACAGGAAAGGGAACAAATACTCCTTGAAGGAGAGCAACGGGGAATTCAACAGGGAGAGCGTTTAATTGTGAACAACTTGCTGCAAGTGCGCTTTGGTGATGTGGATGAGGAACTAGCCGCAATTATTGAACCCTTATTGGCACTACCGCCGGAGGAGTTTACTCCAATGCTATTACAATTATCCCGTGAGGATTTGTTGGCTCGTTTTCGGAAGTCTGATTAAGATTTTTCAACAACTCCCAATTAGGGCTTGCTGTATAAGTGTGTAAGCCATGCCAGACAAAGGTTTTAATCATGCAGCAAGCCAAAAAAGTCCTGTGGAAATTGCATCAATGTGTTCAAAAACGAAAGCACGGCTTTGTGGGAAATCCCTGGTTAAATTCCGAATATGAGAAAAAAAAGCATGTGGGTGAGCGGGGTAGTTTGCCATCGTCAACTTGCCCCAAAAACTTATGCAGCAAGCGATATGAACTCTTTACTTATTACTTATTACTTATTACTTATTACTTCAAAACCCGGATCAATGGACTTCCTGAAGCAAACCCTATTTAGTAGACGTACCCTGAGCGATCGCGAAAGTGAATTAACTAGATTGAAGATCACTTAATCTTTCAATAATTGATAATGAACAATGGATAATGGATAATTACCTCTCAAGAGAAAGAAGAGGCTTGAGCTTAAGGAAAATCTTTTCTTTTTATTTTCTTCATAAATGAAGAGGTCTTAAACCAAATTAACCAATTATCAATTATCAATTATCAATTATCAATTGATAATCGATCTTCCAAACCTACTGCCTCAGAAATTGACCTTAATCCATTTTCCTCTAATTTACGCAGTAACCCTGCCATAATCCGCTGTACCATCCAAGGTCCTTCATAAATCCAGCCAGTGTACACTTGAACCAAGCTAGCACCAGCAGTAATTTTCTCCCAGGCATCTTCTGCGGTGAAGATACCTCCCACCCCAATAATCGGTAGTGAGCCTCCAGTTTGCTGACGGATAAAGCGAATTACTTCTGTCGAGCGGTGTCGCAGTGGTGCTCCACTAATACCCCCAGCTTCTTCAGTAACTGGTTTGCCAGTTGACTCAATTACCTGAGTTTTCAGCATATCCCGACGGGTGGTGGTGTTAGTCGCAATAATCCCTGCTAACTGATAAACTTGAGCCAGCTCGAGAATATCAGCGATCGCTTCCCAACCTAAATCTGGGGAAATCTTGACCAGAATTGGCTTGGCTCCTTGATTTTCTTGTTGGAGAGCATCGAAGATTAAACGTAGCTGCTCCGCATCCTGGAGCGAGCGCAATCCTGGGGTATTGGGTGAGCTAACATTGATCACAAAGTAGTCTCCCCAATCTTTCAAAAGGCGAAAACTTCCCTGGTAATCAGCCGCTGCCTCTTCCAGTGGTGTTACCTTAGATTTACCTAAATTTATACCCAGAGGAATAATCGGTTGCAAGGGATTACCGGCAGCTTTCGGCTCGTCAGCCTTCCAACTTGCCAGTCTTTTTGCCATTACCTCCGCACCTTCATTATTAAATCCCATCCGGTTTAAGACAGCTTTGTCTTCAACCAAGCGAAACAGGCGAGGGCGCATGTTTCCTGGCTGGGGATGAAATGTCACTGTACCGAGTTCAGCTAAACCAAAACCTAGGGAACCCCAGAGTCTGGCTGCCACTCCATTCTTATCAAATCCTGCCGCTAAGCCAAGAGGGTTAGGGAATTTTAAACCCCAAAGCTCTTGCTTTAAGCGAGGATCCTTCAGACAACAATCTTTCTGCAATTGAGCATTAATCCATCGGCTTGGAGGCTGCTCTCCATTGTGATCTAACCAAGCTAACAATCCTAGAGCTTGTTTATGTAACCACTCTGGATCCGCTTTTAATGCAGAGAATAATAGCGGACGAATACCAACTTGATAAATATCCATGTTCCAGGATGATTGAGAAAGATTGAAGTATGAAGTATGAAGTGTCAAGTTTCAACTCTCGCAGTGTCTATGTTTATAACTTCAAGCTTTCTTCTAGATGCTTAATCCCCTATCCGGATAAGCTGAAAGCAATATATCTGAGGGTAGTAAATTAGAAATTTAGTCATATTTAAGTCTTAGGACTTATTACTTAAGTAGAATATCACAAGCCGAGTGTCAGTAGATCACCAAGTTAGGAAATCCTCAGGGCAAGAAGTATTAGATGGGGGATTTCACCCTAAGAGCAACTCCCGGTAAAAATCCAATTGCTGCCTTGCTAAAGCCTGATTTGTGTACTTGAACATCGCCCGTTCATAACCCCTGTGAGCTAGCTCCTGAGCTAATTCTGGTTGCTCTATCAACTGCCTTAGACAATGCCCTAGAGCCTCCACATCTCCTTCCGGAAATACCAAACCAGCATCACCAATCACATGGGGAATTTCCCCAGAATCAGAACCAATCACCGGCACTTGAGAAGCCATTGCTTCAATCAGCACATGACCAAATTGTTCCTTCCAGCCAACAGCACTCAGAGTTTTAAATTGATAGTCGGTTTCTGAGGGTAGTACTAGGGTATGCATCAGGTTGATATAGCGAGGTACTTCCTTATGAGGAACTGCCTCAACCCAAATGATCCTGTCTTGAATTCCCCATTCCACAGCTTTTTCCTTCAGTGTTGATTGTAAGGGACCGCGCCCCAACAGCAACCATTTCCAAGGCTTAGTTTGCAATTCAGCCAGTGCTTTACCCAGGGTTAGTAACCCTTTTTCCTGAACAAACCTGCCGACAAATCCCACGACAAACTCATCAGCTTGAATTCCCAACTGACTTTGCAATTCTGGTTGAGGTTGCGGACAAAAGTGACTTTTGTCAACACCCAAATTGGGGATTACTCTTGCTAAACCCTGGTAGCCATGCTGCCGCAAAATCTCTATCCCATCTTGATTGCCAGCTACCAATCCGTCGGTATGATCAAGGTTATAACCCTCCAGTAAGGACAATGGGAATTTCACCTCGTAGGGCAGATTCCAGAAAGTAAAAAAGCAATTTTTTGCCTTGAGTCCCAATAGTTGATTAAGGGTGATTAACTGAGCATAGGCTAAGGATTTTGCCCCTTGTTCCACCTGAATAATCTGGGGTCGGAACTGACGTAATAAGGAGATAATCTCAGTTCCAAAGGTGAGTAGTCCCTGGTTATTTTGACTAAAGTTGGCCACCGGCACTACCCGAAACGAGCCTTCTTGAGATGGCTGAGTTTCAATAATTCTGTTCTGTACGCCACCAGGACGCCAGCGGCGGGGCACAACTACAGTTACTTCGATATCAGGTTCTAAACGGGCTAATGCTCGCAGCTTCTCACGGTTGAGATCAACAATATAGGTATGGCTGGCAACGAGAATCTTCATTATCGTGGATTGGGAATTGGGAATTGGGAATTGGGAATTGGGAATTGGGAATTGAGAATTGAGATATCTCCCCCAGCTTCCTCATCTCCTGCCTTCTAATCTGAAAATAGACGCGGGGACGCGGGGACGCGGAGACGCGGAGAAAGAGAGATTTTCATCCTTCGTTGTGAACGAAAGTTCATGGGAGTCTGACTTCTTATACTAGTGCAGGGTAGCGGAAATAACTGAGCAGCTAAAATTTCCTTGTCCTCCTTGTCTTCCTTGTCTCCCTTGTCCTCCTTGTCTCTTTTGAGGTGCTCAAGAACTTCTGCCTAGCTGCACTATTACTACCTCCCCTCCCTACTTTAAGTTGAGGAAAGGGACTCATGGGTGCAGGCTGTGACCAATTCCCTAGTTCCAATAAATAATCAAAATCCTCATGTCATACCAAATCCGGTATACATAGACCCGTTATGCCCACATTGTAGAGACGTTTCATGAAACGTCTCTACAGGATGATGCAACTATCCTGCCTGTTGCAGGTTAAATTTCTCTTTAACCTCATGTAGATTCAGGCTACTTGCTTGAATGACTTCAACCATAAACTTGTGACATCCTCCTTATGAACTAAACTACCATATATAGGGAGGGCGAGGCATTTGGGCTGTATACCTTGGGTA
>JAAHHL010000564.1 GCA_010672185.1 Caldora sp. SIO3E6
TCTAGCGCACTTGTCAGCGGTAACTGTGCTTCCCATTTTGCGTAATTTCTTGCCTGCACGAGCTTCACTGGGCTCATCTTTGATGTGAGCAGCAGCTTGAGCTTTCATGATACCTACAGCACGAGCAGTAGAAGTGGTGGGAACACCTAAAGCAGCGTAGGTCTCTTTGAGGCCATTCAAGCAACGATCATCAAGAACGGAAGCATCGCCAGCGAGTAGCGCATAGGTAACATAGCGGAGGATGATTTCTCCATCACGCAAGCAAGCAGCCATGCGGCGGTTGGGGTAGCAGTTACCACCAGCTTGAATCAAACCGGTGTTTTCGCAGATCATACCAGCGATAGCATCAGACACCATGCAGCTAGCGTTGCTAGCAATAGCATTAACTGCGTCGAGGCGACGGTTGCCAGAAGCGATGAAATCTTTTAGTGCTGCTAGGTCTGTACCACCGATTGGAGCAGTTTTGCTGTCTGCTGCAACTACAGCTCTTGAAAAAGCGTCAAGCATTGAGCTCTCCTTGAATTGATTAAACAAAAGTTACTTTTAATGAAGTTAGTCAACGTTAGATGTCTGACTAACAATCTAGAAGATACGCAAAAGGCGCTAGCTCAGTCTCATTTCTGAAAAAGAAAGTCACAATTTGTAATATCTTTGGGGATTGCTTTACAAGTCAAAAACAGATTGAGAGAGGAATTCTCTGGCACGATGGGTAAGGTGTTCCCCAAAACCTGCACCCACGTATGTCAATTGATTTGCAACTATTTTTCCATCTTGCCTATGCAACACGAGCAACCGTCTCCCACTACTGATGTTTTTTATCTACATAATCACCATCAAAGCAGGCTATATGGAGAGCTCTCCCACACCACCACTGCCAGATTTTTATCCTTGATCTTGCACAGTTCTTCTTTTCTCCTGATGGCAGCACCGGCTATTGCTCAAGCAACTTCCGAACTTGAGCTAGTTCAGCTCCCGACTATGCCGATAATTAGCAATCCCAATACTCCAGATGTAGTACTGCCGGAACCGGAACCTCAACCAGTAGTAGAACCCCTACCTTCCTTGGAAGATTTGTTACCACAGCTAGAAATAGCTCCCAACCATCCCCAAACATCATTAGAGGAGAATCCCGGTGAGATCATTATCGAACAATTTAAGGTAGTTGGCAGTACTGTATTTAGTGCAGAAGAACTAGCAGCGGTATTAGAGCCTTTTACCGGGGATACTATTTCTTTTCCTGAACTACTTCAAGCTCAAGCAGCGATCACTGAGCTATACAGAAAGCAAGGCTATATTACCTCTGGAGCTTTTACTCCTCCCCAATCCTTGCAAGGGGGTACGATCACAATTCAAGTAGTGGAAGGGGAAGTAGAGGCGATCAAAATTCACAATACTAGGCGACTTAATCCCAGTTATATCAGCAGCCGCGTTGAGCTGGGAACGACAACTCCTCTTAATCAAGAACAGTTGCTCGAAAAACTACAATTGCTGCAACTTAATCCCTTAATTGAAAACTTGCAGGTGGAGTTGGCTGCTGGTTCAAGTCCTGGTAAAAGTGTGTTGGAGGTTAACATAGAAGAAGCATCAGCCTTTGCTAGTGAGCTGAGTCTGGATAATCAGCGATCGCCTAGTGTAGGTAGTTTACGCCGACGTCTCCAAGTCTCCCACGGCAATCTCGTGGGATTTGGCGATCGCTTTGATTTTAGCTTTTTTAACACTGAGGGTAGCAATTCCTTAGAAAATATCAGTTACAACTTCCCTATCAATCCCCGCAATGGCACTATTGCCTTTTCCCATAGTCGTGGTATTAGTAACGTTATTGAAGAACCTTTCAATATCCTGGATATTGAGTCCAAATCTCGTACCTATGAACTAACCTACCGCCAACCCTTAAGCCAAACTCCCACAGAAGAACTTGCTTTGGGGTTAACTGCTTCTCGCCAAGAAGTACAAACGTTGCTCGGCATTGACAACATCGGTCCTTTTCCCCTCTCCGATGGAGCTGATGATAACGGGGAAATCAAAATTTCTGCTGTGCGTTTCTTTCAGGAGTATAGTAAGCGGAGTAGTCAGGACATCTTGGCTGCGCGATCGCAATTTAGCTTCGGTATCGGTGTTTTTGGTGCCACGATTAATGATAGTGAGCCTGATAGTGAGTTTTTTAGTTGGCGGGCTCAAGCTCAGTACCTACGCCTTCTCACATCCGATATTACCCTGCTTTTAAGGTCAGATCTGCAATGGTCAAATGAACCCTTAGTCGCTCTAGAGCAATTTAGTCTTGGTGGACATTTCAATGTCAGAGGCTATCGCCAAGCTTTTCTCCTAGCAGATAAAGGCTTATTTACTTCTGCTGAAGTTCGTGCTACTGTTCTCCGTATTCCTGAGTGGAATATTAGCTTACAGTTAGCTCCTTTTTTTGATTTTGGTACTGTTTCTAACAATTCTAACAATGAACTGGAATTTAGTAATCTCTACTCTCTAGGACTGGGTTTAAGATTTTCCTTAGGAAACAGTTTTTTTGCTACCTTAGAATGGGGTATTCCTTTGGTGGACGTAGAAAATGCTGGCAACTCTTTGCAGGAACAAGGTTTGTATTTTACTGTGAAATACAAGTTATTTTAGGTGTTAAGTGTTAAGTGTTAGGTTAAATTCAGACACTTGACTTAACTTATCGGAACTTGATATGAGAAAATAAACTATAGGCAACAGGTAACAGGAAAGAGGATTTAACCTTAAAGGAGAATTCACCATGAGTAATCAGAGCGACACTCTCCCGATGTCGACCGGGGAAGTGGATGACTTTTTAGCATTAGCTAGGCGGGAAGTTGCTGAACAGACATTTGACTCCAGTAACAGCCAACGCCTACAACACATGGTGGAGTGCCTGGGAGATTCCCGGGGAATGGTGCGGTTAGGTTTTGCTGATACCCTCGGTAGAATTGGCAAACCGGCTACTCCTTTCTTGCTAGAAGCTTTGCTCAATCACCCCGATCCTGTGGTGCGACGAGCCAGTGCCAAAACTTTAACTCTCATTGCCGATCCAGACACGATTGCGCCTCTAGTCGAGGCTCTATTGAATGATGAAGATACAGTTGTCAAAGGTTCATCAGTCGGTGCTCTCGCTCGGATTGGGAAAGCCTCAGTCCCAGTTTTGTTAGAAATTTTAGCATCACCAGAGCATCCAGAAAGTACTAAAGGCCATGCTGCTTGGGCTTTAGCATTTATTGGCTCAGAAGCTAAAGATTACCTTTATCGAGAAATTGCTTCTGATTCCGAGTCAGTTCGCTCTGCTGTGGTGGGTGCGATCGCTAAAATAGCCCAAGAACAAGAGGAAGAAGAAGCGTTTGAACTTCTGACCAAGGCTCTTGATGATTCATCAGAAACAGTACGCTGTGAGGCAGCAGCAGTCTTAGGAAATTTGGCTTACAAACAAGCATCCCCTCGTCTGGTTGAGTTACTCAATCATCAGAGCGGCGAAACCCGCAAAGCAGCAGCTTTGTCCTTGATGAAAATTAAAGATACCACTGCTAAAGCACCTTTGCAAGCTGCCTTAGAAAGAGAATCAGAAGCTGGGATTAAGCAGATTATTAACTTGGCAATTACTCAATTAGAGAGGCAATCTGAAGCAGACGATTGGGATTGATAGTAGGCAGCTATGGAGAATTGAGAATTGAGAATTGAGAATTGAGAATTGAGAATATAGTTTCTGACTTCTTTTTAGGTAAGCAAGTCCTTGTTCCTTGTTCCTTGTTCCTTGTTCCTTGTTCCTTGTTCCTTGTTCCTTGTTCCTTGTTCCTCCTGCCTCCTGCCTCCTGCCTCCTGCCTCCTGCCTCCTGCCTCCTGCCTCCTGCCTCCTGCCTTCTGCCTTCTAATGCTTGTTACTTATTCTCCCAAACCCTAATTATCAAGATTACAAGGAGAAGAATTCTCTTCTATAGGAGAGATGCCACCAATACCGATACCGGTGTTAAATACTTCAGCATCAGTTAAGACGATTTCTTCCATCAAAGCTCCGGAAACATCTGCATCATAAAGCTGTGCGCCGGTTAAATTTGCTTGAGTCAGATTGGTTTCATTCAGACAGGCATTAGTTAAAAAAGCTTCTGTTAAGTTAGCACCTTGCAGGTTGGCTCCGTTGAGATCAGCTCCTTCCAAATTAGCATCAACTAAATTCGCTCTTTGTAGGTTAGCATTCCTCAAGTCAGCACCAATCAAATGGGATTCGGAAAGGTCGGTTTCCGAAAGGTCAGCCCCTGCTAAATTACAACCGGCACATTCTTTGCTCTCTAATAGCTCTTGTACATGCTCAGGATTTTCGGCTTGAACTGAAGTAGTGATAAATAGTGGAGTTACTAAAGCTAGAGTTGCTAAAATTGTTAGTTTCATTTTTTTCCCTTGTTCTGATAAATTAAATAAGCTAATGGGATGAAAACTTATAGCGTTTCTCCTGTCGCTTATTTTGTGACTCAACATGGTTTATATTCCGATATTTACCTGAGAAAATAAATGATTTGCGTCCTAGGAACTTGTTAAGTCAAGCACCCAGAACTACCATTGGCATCAGGTTGTTGTGTGAGGGATGATGTTCTTGACTGTGATCTGAATCACTAGTATGCCAGGTATTAGACACCCCTTAAAGAGTTTATCAGAACAACGGAATCGCTGACAAACTTCTTTGACTTTATAGGGTCGTACTGAAAGCGCTGGCAAAGCTTTGCTGGGAGACGCTTCTGTAATAGTTTTAACCTCAATGGCTTCGAGGGAGTAACCTGAGAGTGGTGTTCCCTGACTGTGCAAGCCTTAAGTATTTTGAATTTTAAATTTTGAATTTTGAATTCTGCGTAGCGGTACTAGCACCTTCACTCCCAACTTGCCAACTCATCACTAGTATGGCGTAATAAAGAACTAATCTGACTGCGACGAGCTTCAAAATTTAATGCCATGCCGATAAACAAGATACCAACAATCATCCCCACTATCCACTTAGTTCTGGGATAGCGGAAAATAAGTACTACTAGCTGATAGAAAGTTGTGAGTAAAAAAGTGATAGTCCCCACAAATAGGAAAGCTCGCACTCGCAAAATTAAGCCTGCAAAAATGGTAACAATGCTAATTATTCCGGGGATGATGCCAGTCTCTTGATGAGAAATAAAAGCAATAAGGCAAATAGTACCACTGCCTAGGATGCGGAGATAGTGACGTAATTCCCTCTGTTGAGATTGCTGCAAATACTGATCAAATTGAGCAATATATAGTAGGGATAATCCGATAACACTGATATACCATAAAGGATCACTTAGTTGGAGATTGCCAAACCAACGCCAGAGTAACCAATCAATCAGCACTACACTAATATAGGTGAAACGGATATTGGAGTGGCGTAGAGCAATC
>JAAHHL010000565.1 GCA_010672185.1 Caldora sp. SIO3E6
CAATAGTGAAAACGCATCAGAAAAATCGTATACTTTATCCTTCAACTTGCAGAAGATAAAATCGCTGCCATTTGTTACCATGCCAAAACTTGGTTGTCGTGGTGCAGCGCTCATATAGGCTAAACACTGTGGTAAAGCAATATCCGCCGCAAACTTAGATCGTTTAGCTTCTACAGTCAGTATCCAAACAAAATCGCGAATCACCAATACATCGATCCGACCTCGATAAACTTCATCGCGTTCTTCCACCTCCAGACTGATAGGAACCTCAGATTGTACGAAAAACGGAGGCTCATGAAATTCTAACCGCTCCAGCAGTGGTGCTACAATAGATAAAAGCACCGTTCCTTCAGTTAAGAGACCAGCATTGTAGTAATGATGATATCGCTGCCGGAGACGGTCTAGAAAAGATTGATCATCATCTAATATCTCAACAGAGGATACCTGCCATTCTGAAAAAAACGATTCATCAGTGGCGCGACATAACCCCAAGCGCTCATGTAAGGCTTGAAAGCTTGAAATCGTTTTCTCGATTGCCAGTAGTCTACTCATACAGAGCGATCGCTATGGAATTTCTTCATTGTAGCTTTTTATGAGGTACTGCTAGTACTGCTGCGCGGAATTAAGTGCGATCGCAGATCTTGTAGGGTGCGTTCCTTCACAAGACTGTAACCTTGAAATTTGATTATATCTGGAACGCACCATAATCTGTAGTAGTAGCGATGATGGTGCGTTACGCTTCGCTAACGGCACCCTACTAGCTAGCTGTCAATAGTAGCTTTTTATGAGGCACTGCTAGAGCAAATTAATTGGTGTTGGGTTTCACTTAAAACATCATATTCTAAAGAACAAAGTAATTCTACTACTTATCTAGGAAACTGCTTTTCTTTTCAATTATAGGTTGTCAGCAGTGCGATCGCGCTCAATCTGGCGCTCGTTCGAGTCCCTTTTCATTCAACCGAATTGCTTCGCATCCTTGCAAGCTTAGCTATAAAACCTGGTGAAGAGAAATGCCCATATCCGCTAAAATAAATAACACACTCATAAAATGCGAATTCATGAACAATCAAGAACTAGAGCAACAACTCCTCAGCCTCGATTTAGCCCAAAGGATTCGCATCCTCCAACTTTTGGCTCAAAGCCTGACATTACCCTCAACAACACAGCTATCCCAATTCCCTAATGAACTAGATTTAAGTCGCGATCGCGAAGCGCTGCTGCAAGCAGATCGCAGTCCTCAGCACCCCCTACGGGGAATCCCCATTACAATTCCTCCAGATTTTGACGAACCTATGCCTGAATTATGGGATGCTTTGGAACAATGATTTTACTTGATACTCATGTTTGGCTTTGGTGGCTACATACCCCAGAAAAGCTTTCTGAACGTAGCCGTACCCTGTTAACCATAGGCGAAAACCAAAACATCCTTATAGTTTCTGCCATTTCTGTTTGGGAAATTGCACTCAAGCATAGTGCAGGAAAACTACCACTTCCCCTTTCTGTTAATGAATGGTTTGCGCTTGCCAAAACTCGACCTGGAATCACCATAGAACCACTTGATCCACTCGATGCGATCGCCAGCACTCAATTACCTGGCGACTTCCACAAAGACCCAGCTGATCGCATGATTGTTGCACTCGCCTACCGCCGCAATATAGAACTCATTACCTGCGATCAAAAAATTCTCAACTATCCACACGTCAAAACACTTTGGTAAGTGCGATCGCTCAGATAAAATAAGCCATGTTCGATGATCTGCTCTTAGCCTTACAAAGGCTAGATAAATTACTAGAACAAGCAGTTATAAAAGCACAAACTGTCTACGGCTCAGAAGCAGCTAACGATCCTTATCGAGGTCTGCGTATTGCTCACGATGAAGTCCAGCAAATCCTAGAGCGACAGCCAGGAAGACCTTTGTTTGCTGTAAGTACTGAATCTGCTCAGCCGAACAATAAATCATTAAACTGGCTGCAACAGACTTTCGGTTTGTCTGAGTTTGATTTAGAAATAATTCTCATCACTCTAGCTCCAGAAATTGATTTAGGCTACGAACGTTTGTATGCCTATCTTCAGGATGATGTGACTCGCAGACGACCTAGTATGGATTTAGCCTTAAATTTACTGTGTCCTTCTGCGGAAGCTAAACTACTGCAACGATCGCATTTTGCTCCCGATGCACCCTTAATCAAATATGACTTACTTCACCTAATTCCTGACCCCCATCAAGGGTCGCCACCCCTATTATCCCATTATCTGAAGCTCGATAATCAGGTTATCCATTTTCTGTTACAACAGAAGGGGCTTGAACCCCATTTAGTATCATGGTGTCAATTAGTAGCTGATCCGGCGGTTGAGGACAAGTTACCGATTAGGAATGAAATCAAGCAGATACTTCCTAAGCTAGCCACCCAAGCTCAAAAGATAAGCCAACCTCTAATTTTATATTTCTACGGCTTGTATCCTACTGAAAAAAGTCGTAGTGCGATCGCTCTAGCAGCTCAACTTAATCGGCGGTTATTGATTGCGGATTTAGCTCAAGCTTTAGCAATTAAGGAAGATTTTGACCACCTGCTGAAATTGTTGTTCCGTGAAGCTAGTTTTCACGATGCTATCCTCTATCTAGACAATTTGGAAGCACTACAGACCAAAGAACAGCATCTATTATCTAAAAACTTAGTTGACAGACTCGCTGAAGTAAAAGATGTGGTGATCTTATCTGGAACACAGTCGTTAATGGCAACTTTGACGGATATCCAGGGTGTGATTACTGTCACTTTTCCTCTGCCGGATTTTGCTCAGCGGCGTGTTTACTGGCAGGCTAACTTAGAAACCAAAGAAATTGCACTAAGCGATCGCGACTTAGATACTCTTGCCAATCGTTTCCGTTTAAGTTCAGCTCAAATAGCTGGTGCAGTTACCAATGCTTGCAATCAGGCTTTGTGGCAAGCCGCTTCTGAATTGGAGGAGTTGCCATTGGATAATATCATTAAGCCAACCCTAAATGACTTATTGCTAGCAGCTCGTGACCAGTCTAGCAATAATCTGACTGAATTAGCCCGCAAAGTTAAATCTAAGTATAGCTGGGAGGATATTGTCTTACCAACCGATCAACTCGCTCAGCTCCAAGAAATTTGCAATCAAGCCAAGTATCGTCATATTGTTTATGAAAGATGGGGCTTTAACCGCAAGTTGTCCATTGGCAAAGGGCTAAATGTGCTATTTTCCGGTCCACCAGGCACAGGTAAGACAATGGCAGCGGAAGTGATTGCCAGTGAACTACAGCTTGAGTTATACAAGATTGATTTATCTCAGGTAGTCAGTAAGTATATTGGCGAGACTGAAAAAAATCTGAATCGCATTTTTACAGCGGCACAAACAGCTAACGCCATCCTCCTGTTTGATGAAGCAGATGCTTTATTTGGCAAGCGCTCTGAAGTCCGAGATGCTCATGACCGCTACGCTAATATTGAAGTTGGCTATTTATTGCAGAAAATGGAAGAATATGAGGGTATATCAATTTTGACGACGAATTTGCGCCAAAATTTGGACGAAGCGTTTGTGCGGAGGCTAGCATTTACAGTTCACTTCCCCTCACCAGATGAAGCAAGTCGTCGCCGTATTTGGGCTAGTATTTGGCCCTCAGAAATGCCCTTGTCAGAAGAGGTTGATCTAGATCTTTTAGCACGGCAATTTAAATTGAGTGGAGGGAATATTAAGAATATTGCCTTGGCAGCAGCTTTTCTAGCAGCTGAAGCTGATAGTTCTGTAACAATGTCCCATGTGCTACAGGGAACTAAGCGCGAGTATCAGAAGATGGGTAAGGTATGGGATAACAACTAAAAGAAGGGGGTATCCTAATTGGATACCCCAAAAATTTACCAAGAAGCGATCGCGCTAATTTATTTACTTGTATTGAGTAAGATCTACACCCTTCATGTGAGTGCTGGTAAGTATTGCCCCTCGCTTTCGCTTCAGCAATGTGCTTTCTGCTGCGTCAATCTGACAAACTATCTATACTTAAGGGCAGTAAGTCCCCAGTTTTCGTTAATCCTAATAGCATTGGCTCCTGTGGTTGAATAAACTTGCCCGTCAATACGCAACGCTCTTCTTGCTGGGCTACGGCTTCAATACTAGCTCTGATATCCTGTTCGGCAAATTGAGGTCGATAATCACCGGACTTCTGTTGCACATAGTTCCAGAGAACATCTCGAATCAGAGCCTGATATCCCTGATTGCGGGAAAGTTCCTTGAGCTTCTCTTTCAACTCCCGCTCTAGGCGGATGCTGGTGACTTCCATCTCAGTTGTTGAAGTGCGAGTAAGGGTTCGCATAACTTTTTTCCTCAAAATAGTGGACATCTTGATAATACAAGTGTAGTATTTAAAAGTCAGTATTTGAAATTCCTTTATTCAGCAATTTACCTTTAATGCGCCTTCATCTAACTAGATCCACCTTAAGCACCGCCGACAAATGCCCCCAGGATTGGGGAGCAGCGGCGATGCTGGTGGATTTTGTTTATATAGGCGGCTCAGGCTCGAGAGAACAGCTCACAGCAGAGATTGGAAATCATTTTAATAATGACGCTCCAAGTTTGACGATTGTCGAACCGAAACTAACTAAACGCAGCGGGAGGTACAGGCATAAATCAGCTGTACCAATATAAAACAAGAGAACCATAAAAGTTTTCTATACCCCCGCTGCTAACCAAAAAGCAGCGGGGGTTTTTGTAGGAGGAGTAAAACTGTGACAAACCCGACTCAAGTGTTAAGCCAATCAGTGGTGGTGTTCTCTAAGAACTACCTGCCTATTAGTCGAATCAATATTAAGCGAGCTGTCTCTTTGTTGGTTACGGGGAAAGCCGAACCACTAGATTTAGGCAACGGCAAGGGCTACAGCGTGCGCTCTCCTAGCGTGGTGCTGTTAGTACCGGAACAAATTCGCTTGACGTTCACCGGTACTGAGCGGATTTGGAAAGTCCCACCGGTGAATCGGCGGGAAGTCCTCAGACGAGACAAGCACACTTGCCAATACTGCGCTAGCACCAAACATTTGACCCTTGATCATGTAATTCCTAGGTCAAAAGGCGGAAAACACAGTTGGGACAATGTAGTAATAGCTTGTGAATTGTGTAACTCTCGTAAAGGCGATCGCACTCCCAAAGAAGCGGGAATGCTCTTACACAACAAGCCTAAAGCGCCTATGCATCCTACTGTTGCCTTTGCTGAGCAGTTCTGGCGTGAACACCAAGTAAACCAGTTATAACAGGAGGTCATAAGTTATGCTGAAACTTACTTATACAGAAAATGGCTTTTGCTTGGAGCTGTTGGCTCAACCATTAGAAGAATGGGTGAGTGCGCGAGTAATGCTGGCGCTGCGAGCCGGAACCAGC
>JAAHHL010000566.1 GCA_010672185.1 Caldora sp. SIO3E6
CATAAGCCGGAGTATTCTGTGGAGGTACTGTACCTTGACTCCCAAGTACAAGCCCAATTTAGCCATTACTTTGTGCCGCTTTTAGGGTCTCAAGCTTGAGAGACCCAATATCAGTTAAATCATTACCTTGCATGCCAAACGTAACAACATGCACTGGCTCAATAATATCTAAGGCACAAGCCCTAGGCGATATAATCATTGATATAGGCAGTACCAAAACTACGGCTAAAGCAATTGATATAGCGATTTTTTTCATGACGAGAAATAGACTTTTCATCGAAAATAATAGATGGGAAGAAAGATAGAAGCCCCTCCGTCAATTTATGTGTGTGGGGAAAAATATGTCCCTTTACATAAAGGCTGCCCGACAGTGTTTCCGTCACAACTTAACTAGAAACTGTAGGTATTTCTATCTTTACAGTGAACAAAGTGGCAATGTTTTACATTTTACAGTACGATTCAGGAATGTCAAAGTGCTAAAGGAGCAAGCCAAAACTTGTAGAAGAGGCTTCAATTTTATTCGAGCCTAAACTCCTACTTAGCCTTACCTCCGCACTGAACCTTACCTAGAAATTTAGCATTTTTGGCAAACTTAGTAGTGTCTGTCCACCCAGAACTATAGACTGCAACTGGTCGTGATGAAGCTACTCGAACCTCACTTAGGATTGCGAGGATTGTATCAAAAGACAGATATGGATTGGCGTAGCTTGCAGAACTCTGTCCAGGAGAATTACCAACGAAAAAGCCTGTCGGAAACCAAAGATAATCGGGATGATCTTCTATACTTGACCCAATCCAATAATTTCGATCAACCTTATTATCATTGTTAGTATCTTCTAATACATAACGATAGCTCTTGAAGAGCTTGCGTGTTCCGATAGCGTCAGGATTGGTTAGAAATTCTGCTGAAAACCATACTTTTACAGTAGCATACTTTTTCCATCCAGCAGGAGTTTCAACTTTTTCTTTTGTAATTTGATACTTAAAAACTGGATGATTCCAAACTTGATAGGCTGAAGGATTTTCCTCAGGACCGTTTGATCTTTCCATGACAAAAGCTTGTTTATACTTACCAATATAATGGTCAAGCCAATATTCTAGGATGCTTGGTGAAATATCACTTAGATTGAGGTCTTGATACACTCTTGTTTTTGCAAAGCCCTTACCTTGCATTTTCCCCCGGGGAACATACCCTGCTGCCAATAGATATCCTTTCAAGTCACCAACATTAAAAGTAAGATTGGTTTCCTCATCATAGTGGGAAAATCGAGGCTCTTCCATCAAAATTGAAGCAGCAGCCCAAGCATGGCAGTATCCATACCAAAACTGAGTATTGGTCATTGGCCGATTAGTCTGTTCCCAGATAGTAGCTAAACCATCTTGAGCCGTATAAAGATCATATTTAGCTAACGGGGATAGTTCATCAGGTCTATACCCTTGATGCAGTTGCCCTTTACCAGTGGGATAATAGTCAGCGGACCAAGGGGTATAAGCAGACTGACCAGCAGTAAATGTCTCTGCCAGAGTAATTTGAGAGCCATAAAAAACTAAGACAAGAATAAGCAGACAGAGCGTGATAATTTTTGATAGTTTAATCATAGCAATTAAGATTTACTAAGCTCTAACCAACTGATCGAGTAATCGTCCTCGCTAAATAAATACCAAGGCAGACCACTGACCCAGACTTGGCTGAGTTTATAGCCCAATCCCAAATCATTTTGCTCTTGATTTTCTACGATGTAGAATCTATCAGATTGTGGTATGACAATCTGGTTCACTAATCTTGGAGCTAAAAATGCCTTCACTTCACTAACATCATTTGTTGAGTGAACGCTTTGAAAAATAGTTGTCTCAAATACCTCTTGACTACTGGCAATATCTTTGACATATTCAAGTTCTTGGGATTCGTTTAAGGGAAACCAAGGTAATTGATAAGGGACTTCCCCCAACTGAGCAAAGTAAGGAATTATCCCTTTTCCAGAATACTCTTCACTCATAACTTGCTCCTGTCCATGTGCAACATAGTGCAAGGTAGCTTGAGTAACTGATAAGTTGGATTTATCCACTGCTAGCTCCATCCATGTATCAAGAAATTCATCGTTTCTAACATCAATATGGAATTCTTGATTATCCTGATCAGTAACCTCAAATTGCCATTTGCTTTTGAGAACTGGGGTAGTATTCTTCTCAAGATAATATTCCTTGGGAATAGACCAGAAGTACTGAGTTTGAACAGTCCAACTCATACCAGTTTCCCAAACCGGAAGATAACTCTGGACAGGCTGAATTGGCGTTGTATCTTCTCGCTTAATGACTTCTTGCTGCTTATCGGTAGAAGCGGCATCTGGTTCTTCAAGAGAACTACCTTGTCTGACATCTAGTGTAAAAGACATGAGCAAGACAGCTAACAGTAAAGCTGCTAGAATGACTCGAAGTCTAACTATTAATACCACTGATTCTAATCCTTCATTGAACTCGATAAGTAGTCGGACATAAATAAACAGCTCTATGTTAACAAATGTAAAGATAGCGCTAATTATCGTGCCATAAGCATTTCTGGTGTTTTTACAAAATTCCTACAGATACCAAAACTTTTGTCCGACTACTTAGTGAACTAACTATGAGACGTATATCTATGGAATCGGAACCCAAGCGATTAATACATCTTCGTTTCCTATAACATTGGTCACATGTCCAATACCATCAATATCTTCATCAAGAAGAATAGTTCCAGGTTCAAATACCCGCACTTCTCCATCGGCGGTTTGAACTTCCATTTTTCCCGTTAGTACCATTACAAATTGTTTACGAGGAGCCGGATGCCAGTCAAAGTGGGAGCCACCAGGAATCAGAAAAAATCCAATATTTTTTGCTGGTAAGAACTCTGTGATTGCTTGTACTGATCCTGTTAGCTCAACACGGGAATAAGAAGGCTCCCACTCAAGAGCTTGATCTGCAAAATGGGTAATTTGATTATCATCTGAATAGACTCGAGAAACTATAAGTGCTTCAGCTTGAGCAGGAGAAATACAGGCTGTAACTGCGATCATGACCCCAATAATGGTTACAAGAATCTGAGTGTATATTGATCTCATTAGATCAGCCTCCTATTAAATGGCCAAGTTGACTGTTTAAGAGTTGACAAGGTTTGGAAGACAAATCGATACTATTAGGCTTTCTACCTGTGGCAAGAGAACCTGGGTCTTGCGAAGTTGAAGCATCCCATTGTGGCCAAGGACTAGTTCAAATACCTTTAAAAGCCCTGATTTTTTGTTGCTTCAGATAGGCTATTTTCCCAAACGGGATGCTCCCTGTAAAGTTTTAGAACAACACAGCAAAGACTGAGGGTTTTATATTCAAATGTTTGAATACTAAAATGCTAAGCCAAACGTTCCACAAAGTCATGGTCAGGAGTGAAACAATCGCAGCCCCCACTGCTCCTAATAGAGGAACAGCAAGACAGTTTAAGACCAGATTCAGACCTGCTGCCACTGCAGAAACCACAAGACTTTGATTCTGGTGTCCGGTCATAATCATGAGATAGCAAACCGAACCGAAGAGAGAATTAATTAGATGTGCAACTACAAGAATTCTAAGTAATAAGCTCCCTGACAAAAACTCCATACCAAAGAAACTCAGGATATTGGGAGCAAAAATGATGATTAGGGCAGCAACAATTAGAGAAGGCCAGAAAATCCAGATTGAGCTGGTGGTTACGAGCTGTTGTAGTTCTTCCTGTTTATCCTGTTTGTACAATTGAGCAAAGCTAGGTGCCGTTACCATATTTACGGTACCCAATACAAAACTTACCCAAGCTGCGGTTTTTACTCCAACGGTATAGATGCCAGCCTGCTCTGGCCCCAGTAAAGAGCCGACAACAATGATATCAGTTTGAGACATAATGATTAAAAAGGCATTCATTAGCCATAAGGCTGCTGCTACCTTGATCCAGTTTGAGAAGGCATAAATAGGGGCTGCTACTTCTACTGTTTGGTTAAGCCTTTGTTGAACCAGCCAAAATTGCAAAATTACTACGCTCAACATAGTGAAGGCTGCAATTCCAAGCATTGTGGAGCCGGCAAGTTCGTAATGGCTTTCCAACAAAAATATCGCACTGATTGCAACTAGCACTGGCCAAAATATTCGGTAAGGCGCATAGGCAAGGGTGATATCTCCAAGGGAACGGGCTGTCTCTAATTGGAGTTGATGCAAAGCAAACAGAGGCACCAACCAAACTCCTATCAAGAGTGGTGTCTTGTACAAGAACGGAACATAATCCTGCATCAGCCAAATCACACCTGTTCCTATCAGAGATAAGCCAATACCAATGGCCGCAACTGTAAACCAACTGCCTTGAATTACCCCTCGCAACATTCCTGATGCTTCCTGAACTTTGTATTCAGACACAAAGCGCAAGACCATGTCAGGAAACCCTAGATCAGCAACACAGCTAAGGAGCAAAGCCCAGGATATCACGTAAGCATAGACACCATACTCTGTCTCTCCCATGCCACGGGCTAGAAAAACCTGAAGGAGGTAGGCAAGGAGAAAACCACCTATCTGAATTGACAGTGCAATTACAGTCTCATGGGCTAGGGACTGGAGGTGAATACCTGGGTAGGTTATTGCTGGAGCAGTGGAGGTTTTTGACATAATTATAGTCAGATAAAAGCTGCAAGCTCAAAAACTTCCTAATATTTAATAACATGGATCGTAGATTGAGACAAGGGCTTTTCATTTATTTTTTTATAGAAGCAAGTTTTATTTGTTGATGTTGTTGCTCTTGATAAGTGATAATTAATGAGCGCATCTCAGCTTCGCTCAAAGTGTCCTGCCTTAAGTTGGTAGCCATCCCTGGGAAGCAAGGGATGAATATATCGATATAATAACGTGCTCGCGAAGCGTCTCGGAATGTCAATAACTCCCGAAATTGCAAGCACCAGAACCCATTAGGACTTGCACTGCTCAACATCTGGATTATTTAAAGCTGCCAGTAAAGCCGTACCCACAGGTCTACCCAAACCTGTCGCAGCATCCCAACCCTCTCGAGCTGAGTAAAACCCATTGTTCCCCTCGGTAATATCACGGAAAATTCGAGGGCATTTAGCCTCATCATAATCTGAGGATTCATACAACTCAGCGTGGTCGTACAAGACATCGTGAATGGAACCCACCTGAGTTTCTAAGGCTTGATTAATCCGGGCAATTAAGCCAGACCATAACGGGGGACCAACACTAGTACCACTTCCCACGGAATACCATCCCCCATTCATATAAACCAGATAAGGTGTATCAAAAGAACTATTGCTAGCCACATCCGGTACAGCACGAGTCGCGTACCTAAAGTTAGGTTGAGGGGTGTTCACATCATCTTGGTAATCAG
>JAAHHL010000567.1 GCA_010672185.1 Caldora sp. SIO3E6
TCCACAGCTGCCCTCGCCATCTCACCTCCTCCGCCCCTCCTCCCCTCCGTTCCTCCGCTCCTCCGCCCCTCCGCTCCTCCGCCCCTCCGCGGCTCCGCTCCTCCGCTCCTCCGCTCCTCTGCGCCTCCGCTCCTCCGCTCCTCCGCTCCTCCGCTCCTCCGCTCCTCCGCTCCTCCGCTCCTCCGCTCCTCCGCTCCCCAGCTTCAAGCGCTTTTCACCTTAAGTTGACACCAATGCACGTCGGTGCGCCCCTACATATCAAATAAATCGAGGGGCAAATGACCGTACATATCATTAATGCCATCCTCGTAGGCAGATTGACAAGATACCAAAACACCACGATGGGTTCCTGTATAGGAGTCGAGGTAACATAGTCCGGAATTAGGATTAAATTTGATATAAACTGAACCATCGATAGGGGTAAGGTCGAGATTGGGTTGGTAGCCTAAAGCTTTTGAATAGGTTTTTAAGGCAGATAAACCCTGAGCTACTGTCTCAGCACAAATTCCTAGGATTTGGTAGTCGGAATGTTGGGTGAGTACAAGTAGTGCTTGACGGATCAGGACTTTTTCTGCTTCTGAGTCAATAGATTTATTCTCAATGCAGTTGAAGGGTTTCAGGAGTTCTTGAGCTTCTGGAATAGTTAGATGAGTTGAGTTTTGAGTAGACATTTATGATTTTATATGAACAAATTTACTATTCTCTATGTTATTTTCTCACTCTTCTTGGTAATTTTGGTTACTGGGAAAATTTCTTCTGCCCAGATCACTGCTCCAATTCCCGAACCAATTGAAAAGTCAGAACTCTCTGTCGGATTTAGAGAAGTTGTTCAAATTCCCGACAGTGGCACTCACAGAAATCCAGCTGCCCGTTTGAACCTACTTGCCCATGCAGGAGATGGTAGCGGACGCTTATTTGTTAACGATATGCGTGGTAAGTTGTACGTTATTATTGATGGTACTGCTACAGTTTATCTGAATCTGAAAAAGATAATTTGTGCCGACTTTACTTATGAAAGTAATCAACAGGGCTTTGCTTATTTTGCTTTTCACCCAGAGTTTGCTAAAAATGGCATTTTTTATACGGTAACTAGCGAAACTAAAGATGGCGGCACTCCTGACTTCCCTGTTACTAAAACGATTATTGACAATAATAAAAACATTATTACCAGTTCCCACCACGATGTGATTCGCGAATGGCAAGCAACAGACCCTGCTAGCAATACTTTTGCAGGAACATCCCGTGAGATTTTGCGGATTGAAGAACCTTACTCAGATCATAATGTAGGACAATTGGGTTTTAATCCCAATGCTCAACCAGGGGATGATGATTATGGCTTGCTCTATATCGCTGTCGCTGATGGAGGTAGTGATGGCTTTCCTGTTAGTGATACCGATCCTTTGGATAATGGACAGGATTTAGGAACACCACTGGGCAAAATGCTCAGAATTGATCCCTTGGGCAATAATAGTACTAATAGTCAATATGGTATTCCTCGTAATAATCCTTTTGTTAAGGATGATAATCCTCAGACCTTGGGTGAAATCTGGGCTTATGGACTGCGTAATCCCCATCGTTTTAGCTGGGATACTGGTGGCGAAGGCAAAATGTTGATTGCTGATACTGGTCAGGCTTTTATTGAAGAAGTTAATCTTGGGATAAAAGGAGCTAACTATGGTTGGGGTGAGCGGGAAGGTACTTGGGTTATTGAAGAAAATGATCAAAATGTATTGTTTCCCTTACCAAAAAACGACCGCTCCTACAACTATACTTATCCCGTTGCTCAATATGACCATGATATACCAGCGGGAATCAAAGGCTTCTACGGTATTGCCATTACTGGTGGTTATGTTTATCGGGGTAAGGCAATTCCCGAATTAATTGGTCAATATATTTTTGCTGATTTCGGTCATGATGCGAGGTTTTTCCATGTTCGAGTAGATGAATTAGTTGATGGCAAACAAGCAACTATCAAGGAACTTCGGCTCTTTGATGGAGAACAAGAAGCTTCTTTTCTCGAAATTATTGGTAAAAAACGCTCCGATGTGCGATTTGGGGTAGACGAGGAAGGAGAAATCTATGTGACATCTAAACAAGATGGTAAAGTTAGAAAACTCATAAGTGGAACAGGCTTCTAGCCTGTTTCCGACTTTTCCCTCAGTGCGAGCGATCGCCTGGTAGGTTGGGTTGAGCTGCAAGGATTCATCGTAAGTAGATGCTCTCAATGACTTTATTCGGGAAGCACGAAAATCTCTTCCAGCAGACTATCGCGGATTGGTAATGGTTGCTGATAATCTTGACCGAATTGTAGAAACCAAAAAAGAAGGAGAACCTAGCAATTATGACGAAATTTACTTAAATCGGAGTGAAATTCTACGGGGTTTAGAATGCCATGTGATCTACACAGTGCCGATTGCCATGGTTTATTCCGAAAGGGCAACACGATTAGAAGATAACTATGACAAACCAGATGTGTTGCCAATGATTATGGTACGGAATCCAGATGGAAGCGTCAATACAAATGGACTAGCTAAACTGCGGGAACTAGTTTCTCGGCGTATTGCTTTAGTAGATCCTCAGCTAGTTCAGACTCTTGAGGGCAAAATTGAAGAACTGGATACCCCCCCTGTATTTGATAGTGCTGACACCTTAGACCAATTATGCTTGATGAGCGGCGGACATGTCCGTAACCTGATGCAACTGATTCAAAAGTCGATTGAATGGACAGATGAACTGCCAATTAAGAAACAGGCAGTTAGGCGGGCGATTGAGGAAGCGCGAGAAACCTACCGTAGGAGTATCCAGGAGTATCAGTGGGAAATTTTGGCGCGGGTTTGTCAGTCAAAGCAGGCAGACAATAATGAAGAGCATTTGCGGCTCCTGCTGAATCGCTGTTTATTGGAATATCGCTATTATGATGATCAGGAGACCTTGCAAATATGGTGTAATGTTCACCCGCTAATTGAAGGGATTCCGAAATTCCAGGCATCAATGGAAAGGGTAAAGAGCTTATGAGCCTTGCTGAATCTGATGCAACAGTCAAGCCATCTCCAGAGGAAGTTTATCAAGCTCTCCTCAGAGCTTTGCTACTTAGAAAGGGATTTGGCCTTGTCTTTGTGCAATGCTCTCCTGCCAAAGCAAACCGCTTGATAGATGACGTTAAACGAGATTTACCTCAAAAAGTCATTTCTGTTTTAACTTTTACCGAACCCATTGACAACCTTTATGATATTGTTGACAACCTATCTGGAAAAAACAAGCTGAATATCTTATTCATTCAAGGACTTGAAAAATCTCTAGAACCTTATATCAAGCCTGGTTATGGTGGAGAGGGTAATTACTATAACCTTGATACGGTTCCACGAATTCTTAGCCATCTTAACCAACAGAGGGAAAATTTCCGCGATCGCTTTGGCAATATTTGCTTTGTTTTCATTTTGCCTCTGTTTGGTATCAAGTACTTCATCCGTCGTGCTCCCGACTTTTTTGATTGGAGTTCGGGACCTTTTGAAATTCCCACTGATCAGGAACTCTTGGAGCGAGAATTTACTCAAATCGAACAGGAAGTCGGTGCTCAGAAATATGCTGACTTAACTCAGGAGGAGCGAAATCATCGGATTCTACAGATTCAAGAGTGGCTAGAAGAACCTTTTCAAACTCCTGAGCAAAAACTTGAACTGTTCTTACAGCAAGGCAATCTTTTCCTAGCTTCAGATGATTTTGAGTCTGCACTTTCTAGCTATAATCAAGCTCTGGTTATTGAGCCAACCAACAATCTAGCTCTATCTGGTCAAGGTTCAGGTTTGAGGTTTTTAAATCGTTATGAAGAGGCAGTTGAAAGTTACGACAAAATTTTAGAAATTCAGCCTGATAATTATCAAGCTCTAGCTGAGCGAGGTTTTACATTAATCGAACTTGAACGCTATGAAGAAGCTATTTTTAGCTATGATAAATTATTGGAAAGTCAATCAAAAATTGCTTTGCATTGGGTAAATCGTGGTTATGCCTTAAGACGTTTAGGGCGCGATCAAGAGGCAGTTGAAAGTTATAATAAAGCGTTGGAAATCGAACCAAGTAATTATAATTTCTGGAATCAGAAAGGTATCTTACTATATATTCTAGGTTCTTATAGAGAAGCAATCGATAGTTATGATCGTGCTTTACAGCTGAAACCAGACTTTCATTACGCCTGGGCTAATCGTGGTCATGCATTAGAAAGTCTGGCAAATTGTGAAGAAGCTATTTTTAGCTATGATAAAGCTATAGAAATAAAACCTGACTACTATCCAGCATGGTTTCATAGAGCTAGTGCCTTATGTCGAATAGGGCGTAGTGAAGATGGCATTGCTAGTTATGATAAAGTTCTAGAAATCAAGCCTGATTATAGCGTAGCTTGCCACAGTCGTGCTCTAGCTCTATCTGCAATAGGTCGATATGAGGAAGCAATTGAAGGCTTTAGAAAGGCAATTGAACTAACACCAAGTGGCTCTAGTGGCACCTCCTGGATGTGTCTTGGTAGTGCCTTAAGAAGTTTGAGGCGTGATGAAGAATCACTTGCTTGTTTTGACAAAGCGATAGAAGTGGGAGGAAAATATTTTGAGTATTTTAAGTGGGGTGGAAGAATCATTCCACTCTTGAAATTGGGGCGTTTTCGTGAAGCTTTTGTAAGTGGCTATAAATGTTTGGTATCCTTTACACCAGATATAGGATTTAGGGAATGGCTCGAACGACGAACCTCAATTTACATCAGAAAGTTTGGACTGCAAAAACTAATCCCAGTTTGGACAAGCTTTTTGCAGCTAATTGGCTGGAGAGTAAGGGATTGGTAAATAGGATTGAGCCTTCTTGGTCTCATAACCATTGGATGAGAAAAATAACTTCTGTGGAACAGGCATCCTGCCTGTCTTTGTCTAACTTGCCTACCAGTTAATATCAGGGCGGGTTTTGTATTGAGGTTATCTTGCATTTTCCCAGATTATCCCTAAACCCGCCCCTACAAATTTATGGAATATTTTTCCTCATTATTAATTCTCAATTCTTAAAATACGGAAATTTGTTATTATAAATTAATATATTATTTTCTAAATCTTTAGTAAAAAAGGTTAAAACAATGAAATTTATCAGCCCCAAAGTTGATTATGCCTTCAAGAAAATCTTCGGTTCCGAACAAAGCCAACAAATCTTAATCAGCTTTCTCAATGCTATTATCTATGGAGGGGAGCCAACAATCCAATCCCTAACTATTGTCAATCCGAACCTTCTCAAAAAGTCTGGGGGCACTCGCCGAAAGTCAGGAGACTAATCAGTAAGGAATGAGGTGCGAGTGCCGCCAGACTTTCTTTCTCGCTCCTCGTAGCTGTTAAAATAAGTAGCTATGGGT
>JAAHHL010000568.1 GCA_010672185.1 Caldora sp. SIO3E6
TAGTGGACTGACACACCTAAAATGGTGGGTTAGAAACGGGTAGGGAAGTAAAAAGTAACAAGTAAAAAGTAACAAGTAAGAAGGCATTAAGAATTTATCCTATCGGTTATAATGCTTATAAATCAAGGATTTAAGCCAAAAATCTATTTCACTATTTTAGCTGTGTCACGGTAGTAGTGGCGTGACACACCTAAAATGGTGGGTTAGAAACGAGTTTTGAAGTAATAAGTAATAAGTAATAAGTAATAAGTAAGATACAAGGAGAACTTATCATATCGGTTATAATACCTATAAATCTAGATTTTTCCCCTATCTCCCTATCTACCTATCTCCCTTGTCCCCCTTGTCCCCCTTGTCTCTAAATGACCATTTTAGCTGTGTCGCGCCAGTAGGTGTTAGTTTTTTTGTCTAACTAATAGTCAATGAACAATAAACGATTAAGTAGGTAGGTGGAAATAAACCGAACTATGTTACAAAACCCAAATACGGCTCAAACCATTACCAACAACAAATAACAAACAACAAACGACAAACGACAAATAACAAATAACAAACAACAAACAACAAATGACAAATGACAAATGACAAATGATACTGATGACCAAGCTTATGAATTTTTTGTCCAAGAAGCCTTGGAATTATTGCAGCGTCTCGAAGAAGGCTTGCTGAGTCTCCAAAAGGATCATGCAGTGCAAAAAATTCATGGATTAATGCGGGCAGCTCACTCAATCAAAGGAGGTGCAGCTTGTATTGGTTTGAACGGCATTGAAACCATCGCCCATAACTTGGAAAATGGCATTAGGGCATTGTATCAAGAGGAGACAGTCTTCGACTTGGAGTTAGAGGAGTTGCTCCTGAAAGCTTTCGATAGTCTAAGATTGCCGATTATTGAACAGATCGAGACGGGTAAATATGATGCCGAGGCAGCAATAGAAAAAGCCAAGCCAGTATTTGAGCAGTTAGAAGAAAAACTAGGGCATCCTCTGGCAGAATCAGCAGAATTGCCAGAAGTAGAGATGGAGGGAGATATTACCCAGTTTATCTTTACGGAAGAAGTGACTCAGGGACTCCATCGCTGGGAAAACATGTTAGCCAATCCTCAAGTACCAGAAGCGATCGAAGATATTAAAACCCAGGTGGAGGTATTTGCCAGTCTCGGAGAAATGTTAAACCTGCCAGATTTTGTGGCGATCGCTAATACTACTCTGAAGGCTTTGCAAGTTAACCCTCAAGCCCTAGTTACTATTAGTCAGTTAGCCTTAGCGGACTTTCGGGAAATACAACAGGCTGTTTTAAGTGATCAGCACCAACAGTTAATCAATCCGAATGAGGCGTTGGTCAAACTGACACAACAACAAGACTATCCTACTGCAACTGTTCCACTAGTTCCTGACTCAAGTCCGAGTGAAACTCCCAACGGAGGAGTGAACGAAAAAAGGAGTGGGCAAACGAGTCAGCAGACGCGGGGACGCGGGGACAGGGGGACAGGGGGAATGGAAATTCCACCTCATATTTCGCTCACATCCCAAGGAGATATTAAAGAAAAGGCTGAGCAACAGGTTGAGCAGTTGTCAGGATTCCAGCGGTTAGGTAACTTAATCAAGGGTTGGTTGCAACCAAAATCTCCCCCAGATAATTCCCCTGTCCCTTCTGTATCAGTAGACGCCGAGACCCGGGGAAGCGGGGACAGGGGGAATGGAAATTCCACCTCATATTTCGTTCACCCCAACCAGGAAGAAGCAACTGAGATAGTTCTACCTCTAGTAGACAAATCAACTCCAGCTGAGTCTGATAACCCATCCGAAATAATTCCAACCTCTGTTCAATCGACTTCTTCTCCCTCTACTCAGGAGGAAATCAACCAGAAAAAGGCAACCAAAGAGGCTCCACTTCTAGTAGACAAATCTACCCTAGCTGAGTCTCATGAATCATCTTCAAAGATTCTAACCTCTGCTCAATCGACTTCTTCTTCCCCTACTCAGGAAGAAGTTAACCAAAAAGAGGAAACCGAGATGGCTTTTCCTCTAGTCGATAAATCTACCCCAGCTGAGTCTGATGAGTCATCCTTAACGATTCCAACCTCTGTTCCAGCAACTTCTTCTTCCCCTACTCAGGAGAAATTTAACCAGGAAGAATTAACTGAGATGATTCTACCTCCAGTAGACAAATCAACCATAGTTGAGTCTGATAAACCATCCGTAAAAATTCAACCAATCAACAACAATCAACAACCAGCTCCAACCGCTTCTCCTACGAAGGAACCAGTTAACCAAAAGGAAGCAAGGGAGTCAGATATCCCGACAGCAGACAATTCAAAAATGCCTTTAGGTGTGCGAGTTGATATCAATCGCCTCGACATAATTAATAATTTAGTAGGGGAATTAGTTACTCAAGATAATAGCTTTCTCTTACAAAATCAACAAAATAAAGCAACATTAGAGTCTTTAAAAAGATGGTTTAATCGCTTCAATAAATTAGCCAATAAATTACAAATTATTAACGATAAAAATTCTGAAAATAAAACAGTTAGACTAGAAGATTCTGGTTTTTTAAATGAGCAGAATTTAACTTCTCCAGGACAGACTATAGTAGAAGAAATAGCTCAACTAGGAGAAGTAATTCAGGATATAGAATTGCTTCATCGACAAAATCAACAGACTCTCAAAAAACGGCAACAAACTGTCAAACAAATTCAAAATAATCTCCTACAAGCCCGAATGCTAAGTGTAGGAGAATTACTCAATCGCTTTCCTCGGACGATTAGAGATTTGTCAGCCAAACAAAATAAGCAAGTAAAATTAGATTTAATTGGTAAAAATACGCTAATTGAAAAGGCAATTCTAGAAAAGCTTTACGACCCTTTAGTTCATTTGGTCAGAAATGCTTTTGACCACGGTATTGAGTCTCCGGAGCTACGCAAACTTTCTGGTAAATCTCCCCAAGGAAAAATTACTATTCGAGCTTATAAGCGGGGAAATTACACTTATATAGAAGTGCAAGATGATGGTCAAGGGCTGGATCTAGAAAAAATTCGCTTCACCGCTATCGAAAAGAAACTAATCGACCGTAGCCAAGGGGCAAAGATGTCGAAAAATCAATTATATAATTTGCTATTTACTCCTGGTTTTTCCCTCTCACCACATATTAATGAATTATCAGGTCGTGGCATGGGTTTAGAGGCAATGCTGCTCCAAGTTGAAGCATTAAAGGGCAGTGTTACTGTCACTTCTGAGTTAGGTCAAGGCACAACTTTTACCCTGCGTTTGCCCTGGACTTTAACCATTACTAAACTATTAGTGTTTCGGGTAAAAGGGAATTTACTAGCAATTCCAGTAGATACTATTACCACTATTTTGTCTGTTACCGCTAATGAAATCAAAATTCGCGATCAGGTTCAAAAACAACAGGTTTATTATTGGCAAGGAAAAACAGTACCCATCGTTCAGCCGATTTTTTCTGCTTACCACTACCCCTCTAGATCACTAACTCCAACAGCTTTAACAGTAAGTCTACCTCTACACTATCGACAACGGACAGTTGCCACCCGGAAGCATCCTAAAACTCAGCAATCTTCTGGAAAAATCATGCTACTGTTAGTCTCTCAAGGTTCTGATACCATTGCCCTGAAAATTGACCACATGTTGATGGAACAGGATTTGGTCATTAAACCTTTTGATAAAGCACTAACTGCGCCATCTTACTTCTATGGCTGTACTATTTTGGGGGATGGTCGTCTAGTACCAGTGATCGATGGATTGGCGTTGGTGGAAAGAGTACTAAATACAGATGCTAGTAAAGCAGCACCATCACCAACAGCTCAAGTTATGCCTGCTCATCCTTTAGCCGCATCAACTCCATCTCCTAAAAAACAGCGAGAGAGTATGAGGAAAACTAAGGGAATGGGAAATTCGATTAAGTCTACTCCCAAAGCAACTTTACCAACTATTCTGGTAATTGATGATTCTCTCACCACCCGCCAAACTATCTGCTCAACTTTGCAAAAAGCGGGATATCCTGTGGTGCAAGCCCAAAATGGTGTCGATGGACTCGCCCAATTACAGCAACATCCTCAGATTCAGGGGATTATCTGTGATGTAGAAATGCCCCAGATGAATGGTTTTGAATTTCTCCGCAGCTGCCGCAAGCAATTTACTAAAGATGAATTACCGATTTTGATGTTAACATCCCGCACCAGTGAGCGATATCGTCAGTTAGCCAAGCAGTTGGGGGCTAATAGTTATTTAACTAAGCCTTATTTAGCCCAGGAATTGATCACTACTTTACGTAATTGTCTCAGGGTAAACTAGTGGCGTGACACAGCTAAAATGGTGGGTTAGAAACGGGTTTTAAGTAATAAGTAATAAGTAATAAGTAATAAGTAATAAGTAATAAGTAATAAGTAATAAGTAAGATACAGGTAGAACTTATCGTATTGGTTATAATGCCTATAAATCTATATCTACTCATTACTCATTACTCATTACTCTTGAGAAACTAGAATCACACATTTGAGGCTGAATTCCTTGATATGACTAGTTTCTCACTTCTTTTTCGGTGCGGTATTTTTACCCTGTTGCCTGTTGCCTTTTGCTGAGATCTTGCACCTGATGTTGAAAACCGGATTTTGAGCCAAATTACAACGAATTCAATAGGGTTTCGGCTTCTCAAAATCCGGTTTTTTGGATTTTTTGGGCTTGGTGCAAGATCTGAGTTTTGCCTGCGCCGTTAGGCGCTCATTACTCATTACTTCGTATTCCACATTTTTATCTGTGCCACGCCACTAGTTGTAATGGATAATGGTATAGTTACCGTAATAACATAACCCTGGTCAGTACTGAACCAGGCAAGAAAAACTACGAAAAATTTAACTTAAAGTATGACTGACAATTGTCAAAGCAAAGTTGTTGGCTTTCCTCTTTTTGATAAAGTCACCTTACTCGACTTCATCGGTGCGACTCAGATATTCTCAGATGCAGGATTTAAATCAGTGTGGCTTGCCCCTGAAATGCGTCCTTATCAAACAACGGAAGAAACAGTAGAAGCAACGGGAGAAACATTAAAAGAACAATCGATTTATATCAACCCACATTTTACTTTCTGCGCTCCAGAGCGACCTAAGATCGATATACTTTTCTGTCCCGGAGGAATGGCGGGCTCTTACGATGAAAGTAGCGGAAAAGGTTGTGGGTATATTCATGCAATGTTCGATAAAACCTACCAGGACTTTGTAACCCACGTTGCGAAGAAAGAAGCTGACTGCTATGGTTCTGTTTGCACAGGAGCCTTTGTGCTTGCTGCGGCTGGTTTGCTTGACGGTTATACGGCAACCACTTACTGGAGTTTAATAGAAGAATTGTGCCGATTCCC
>JAAHHL010000569.1 GCA_010672185.1 Caldora sp. SIO3E6
CACTTATTCAGCAAGCCCTAAATAAAAGGTGTTAGGTATTAGGTATTAGGTGTTAGGTAAGAGGATTTTTAAGCAATTTCCCAGTTTACACCCTTTGCGGCTGTTTTGTGCTATTGTTGTAGATAATGGAATAGGTGTGCGCCTATCGACCCTAAAACTGTTTGGGGAGTGTGGAAGGTTTGTGATTTAGACATCCTCAATGACCCCTTTCAGCGTTAGTAATTTGTAACTTTGTAGGGGCGGGTTTAGGGTCACCGTTAACGCATTTTGCGACAATATTTATACAAAACCCGCCCAAGCGATAACCTGGGAAATGTAGTACTCTGTCAATTTTGAATTGACGGGTTGAGGTAGACGCACCAGACACGGAGACACGGAGACGCGGAGAGAGAGTTTATCCATCATTTATTGATTGACAGGGTAGTGATACCAAATCCGGTTACAATAGAGCCGTTTTGAGCAAATCGTGAAATCTTGCTCTGGGACGTTTCATGAAACGTCTCTACAATGTGGGCATAGCGGGTATATCGATACCGGATTTGGTATGAAATATAAGCTTGGGGATTGGTTGCACTAACCTGGGGATGGCTTTGGGCGGGTTTTGATCCCAATATTCGGGTCAAATAGCTAGATTGTCCCTAAACCCGCCCCTACAATGTGTACAATTTAATTCGGATTTGGTATGGTGCGATCGCTTAAATAAGGCAGAATTAGCTCAATATTTTGCTGAACTGCAACTCATGAGATCTAAACTGGAAAGATTATTACGGCTATTTTAATAAACCACAAAGGCACATTCTCCGAAGGAGTTCCCGAAGGGTAGGACACGAAGGAAGAAAAGGTTTAAGACTGTTAAAATCTTTCTTCTCATAGGCTGACAATGATTCAGACGAGCAAGTGAAGAAATTTGCCAAGTAGAAATTAGAACTTGAGAACCGAGGATAAGATTACGTAAATTTGTAACTTTGTAGGGGCGGGTTTAGGGACAACCTAGACCATACTCCCAAATATTAGGATCAAAACCCGCCCTACCGGCATCTCCCATAAAAGTCTACAAGGAAGGCGTTTGAATTCTCTTGACTACTGAACTGTGCCACAAAAGCCTCTTCCTGTTCAGGAGACAAGTCGTATTCGTGAGCCAGTCGAGTCAGAAAATTGCGAGGTAGCGGTTGCACTGGGGTAGAGGAATAATGTATCAGATGTAGGGGCGCACCGACCTACATTGGTGTCAACTTAAGGTGAAATCCTTACCCCACAAGGAACTTAAGTTCCTTGCTCATAGCTCAAGTCATCTAAAGATGACTCAATCTTCCCAAAAATCTTTAGTCCACTTGAGTGGACTTTATCTATTAGCCGGTGAGTTTAAACTCTGGGTGGGTGTGAAGCTAAGCGTTAAGCTATCCCTAGTTTAAGTTGACACCAATGACCGACGTGCGCCCTATCTCCGCCGATAAATTGAAAATTGGTTCAATGATAAGCGATCGCATACAATTGGCCTACTCTCAAATGGCATTGTTGTGGAAAATCCCTGGGTAATCTTCAAGCTGAAAGCTGACAGCTGACAGCTCAAAACTGATAGCTAATGACTTATTCAGCAAGCCCTAAATAGTCTATATGCGCACAACTTTACCATTATTAGAAATAGTAGCAAAAAATAATTGTCATTGCAAGCAATAGGGGAATAATTTTACTGGCAAGATGCCAGTACCACGATGTTTACCCTAACTTCATTAGGGGATCGCCCGTCCCTTAAGGGAACAGGATTTGTGACCAGTTATCGATGATTTTTAACATTGTATCGCTACTTATTCCTTCCATCCTTTTACCACGTTCAATTTTGACCCGTGCTACGATGTCGATTAAGGAGGTAAACTTATTTTGATTACGCTCTTGTTCAACACTTTCGGCAATCTTGTTTGCTCTGTTCTCATCTAAGCCAGCAGCTTTTAATCTGAAGGCTAGTTCGGGTAAGCTCAGGTTGTTAAATATATCTAATGGTTCTTGTTTTTGGGGAATCTGGTTTTGTAGTTCTTGCAGTTCCTTATCCAATTTTTGCTTAGCTGTTTCCTGCTGATTTTTTAACTCATTGATGCGGTTTTCCAGCCTTGATTCTAGATTGGTTAAGCGTGATTCTAGGCTAGAGGAACTAGGGTTAGTTGGCTCAGCAACTGTAGCTTGAGGTTTTCGGAGTAAGGCAATTTGTTGTTTGAGCACCTCCTCATTCTCTTCTTCAACTAGGAAGGCTCCAATCATCTCACCTTTGCGAGGGTCTATCTCTCTGGCTCTAGCAGCAGCGTAATACTCAAAGTCTCCAGCCATTACCTCGTAGGTATCCAAGCCGATGCGTTGGAGAATAATGGGGTTAATCACCCCTTCTACTTGTAAAATTAACTGAGCAGCTTGCTCTAACTCCTCATCTGTGAAATTTGAGCGAGGGACTGTGGAGGTAATTTTCTTGACAGCAACCAGGGAAGTAGATAATTTCATTTAAGCCATTCCTATTTTTTCTAAGACTTCTTTACCCAACAATTCAAATTCTCGTGCCGCCATTGAATCTGGCTTAAAGTCAAGCACTGATAAGGGGTCAGCTATTTCCATGTTTCCCACAGTTTGAGTCTTTTCGGCACATTTTGCCAAATCGTCTCGTTCGTAGATGACAGTTTCTAGTACCTTCAAACCATATCGTTCGGGAATTGCTGCTAGGCGTTTGGGTAAAGTATGCTGTACAAACTTGGCATTGGTGGATATTTTACAGGCCAGAACTCCCAAGACTTCAATGGGAGGCTTTCTGAGCATTTTCTTAAAGCTGTTAATTATCTTGATAAACTCTTTGACATTAATTAGTCCTTGGTTGGCAAAAGGCTTTAAATCTGAGGGGATGAGGAGATAGTCAGCAGTAATGATCGCAATTCTGGCATACAAATTTAAAGAGGGTGGTGTGTCGATGAGCACAATATCGTATTCATGTTTGACGCCTTCCAGCTTTTGAATCAGCATAGTTTTGCTAGATTCATTCTGATTGAGCTCATTTTCATATTTCATCAGGTTAATATGAGAAGGAATCACCTTAATTTCAGGGTCACTGAATTGAGAAGTTTTGGCAACTTCTGGTATCTGGTAAAAATCTTCAGATTCTAAGACATGACGAATATTACTGTCTTTAATATCATCAAAATTTTCATCATCAAATTTGACCAAACCTGTGGCAAAAGTGGTGTTAGCTTGGCTATCTAAATCAATAATCAGGACTCTCTTGCCTGCTTTCCTGATAGCAGCAGCTAGATTAACCACCGTTGTGGTTTTACCGACACCACCTTTATTGTGGTATACTGCAATAATTTTCACTTTTTTGTGCCTCTGTGGTTCAGAACTGGGATGGTCAAGGTTTTGCAGAATCTTGTGGTGATGGGCTAATGGTTGAGCTTGAAGAAAAGATGTTGTGGGTACGTCTTGTTTGTTTTCGATAATTCCAGGGAGCAATATGCTCTCACTACTATTAGTGTCAGTTAAATTTGGCGATCTTTCTGATTTTAGGTAATTTTCTTGGAAACTTTCTCTACCAATTAAAGCTTTTATTTCATTGATCTTAACCCCAAGTTCTTGGCCTAAACACTTAAATACGAGCTGGATCTCAGCTCCAACTCTGTGGTAAATTCTAATTTCTTTGCCATTGGTTAGTAGTCCATAGCGCACATTCAAGCTTGTTAAGTAGCGCTTTAGTCGGCGAATATGGCTATTTAAATTTTGATTGGGATGCTTGGCCTCCATGACAACACTCAAAGGCGAGTTGCTATCCAAGACAAATGGGACAACTTGATTGGCAAAGACTAAAAAATCTAAACGAATACTGCCAAAAGTCACTTCTTGATGCCAAGTATCGGGAGAATAGCCTAACTTCGGCAGCAGATACTGGACAATCAGTTTGCTTTCTACTTCACTTTCGTTACGGCACAGTTCTGGTTGAAAACTCAATTTAAGTGTTAGGTAGTAGTTAATAGGTCGTAGGTTGTAGGTTGAACTCCCAATAAGATGGAAACATTAAACCTAAAACCTTATTTAAGAATTTTGCGGAATGGGGAATAGGCTGTAAAAATTAGGTGTACCTCATACTTGGCGAGGACTGCGATAGTCGAGATTTATCTCTAACTTCTTCAAGTTTACACTAAACTCAAGTTTGCTAACTACGAGTTTTCACGGATTTTTCAGTGTTTCAATTGCTACACCAAAGCATCTTCTAAATTCTAAATTCTAAATTCTAAATTCCTACTTATTCCCCTGCAACCACATTTCCAAACTGACTAACAGCCACAATTTAACCCCATAGCGCTGCCAGGGATCGCCACGGTAGCTTAACCAATTGCGGATCAGGGATTGATTGAGGTAAGCTGCGATCGCAGCTTTACGGTTCAGTAGCAGTGCCTTGGCTTGGCGTCGCCAATATTGACTAAATCCTAGTTGCACCGGTACCATCATGCCACTCTTAGGGCGATAAATAATTTCCCTGGGCAGCAAATCGGTAACTGCTTGTTTGAGTACTGCTTTTTCCTCAGTGCCAGATAGCTTGTATTCTGGGGGGATTTGCATACTATATTCTACGATCCGCTGGTCAAACAGAGGTGATCTCCCTTGCAATCCTGCCGCCTGTGTCAGATTATTGACTTTGGTCAAAATATGATCCGCCCCTTTAAATTTGATATTCAAAGCCATCAAGCGATTGAGCCAACTAGCAGTGGACTCTAAATCCTGAGAGAAGACATAAGGTTCCTGTTTAACTGCTCTCCAAATCTCTGGCTTTAGTAGTTGGGGCAAATCTGAAGCGCATTTTTTAAAAGCTAGTAGGTATGCCTGAAGAGAGTCTTGCTCAGCAACAGTACCATAAAGCTGATGGAGAAGCATGGGTTGGTTTTTTGGTCCACCAAAACAAGGATCGCCGCCTTCTCCATTTAATACGGTTTGAACCGACTCCCGCGCCAATCGTCCTATGAGTAGATTGGGTACAGTCAAAGGATCTCCAATGGGATCATCTAACCAAGCCATTGTCTCTGACAATTTCTCCCACATCTGGCGGAAGGAAATTTCCAAAATGTGATGTTGACTCTGGCAGTGTTGGGCAACTAAACTGGAATATTCCAGCTCATTGGGACATTGGCTACCAAAATGAATTGAGTAGGTATGGACTGGCCCTGAGTGCAACTTAGCTGCTAGAGCAGTTATACAGCTAGAGTCTAAACCACCGGATAAAAACACTCCCACGGGTTCATTGGCTGCTGGTAAGTATTCTTGAACAACTTGCTCAAGCATTACTCGCAACTGATTACTATAGGAGGGTAAAAGTTGATCAGTTTCCGTAATCTGCTCTT
>JAAHHL010000057.1 GCA_010672185.1 Caldora sp. SIO3E6
TTTTCCCTCCTGCCTCCTGCCTTCTGCCTCCTGCCTCCTGCCTCCTGCCTCCTGCCTCCTGCCTCCTGCCTCCTGCCTTCTGCCTCCTGCCTCCTGCCTCCTGCCTCCTGCCTCCTGCCTCCTGCCTCCTGCCTTCTGCCTCCTGCCTTCTGCCTTCAGAGCACCACCTAACACCTAACACCTATTTATGAACTTGACACCAGGCACTACCCTAAATAGAGGCAAGTACATCCTCGACACCCAAATAGGTACAGGGTTTTTTAGTCTCACCTACCGGGCGACCAGTAAATCTGGTCAAATAGTAGTAGTTAAAACCCTCGCGGAAAATTTGTGTCAGCATCCAGATTTTAACCAGTTCCAGCAGCAATTTCTGGGACTTGCCGAGAGATTAAGGCGTTGTCAGCATCCCCACTTAGTTTCGGTACTCGACTATTTTGAAGAAGCTGGACACCCTTACCTAGTGATGGAATATATTCCAGGGCAGACTCTAGGGCAAATTATTCAAACTCAGGTGCTATCAGAAAGGCAAGCTTGGAAGTATATCCATCAAATTGGTGATGCACTGAGTCACCTACACCAGTTTGGCTTACTACATCGGGACATCAAACCGCAAAACATCATTCTTCGTCAAGATAGTGACTACGTAGTGCTATGTGAGTTGGGGATTACCTGTGAGTTAACACCAGGAATAATGCAAACTCATGCCAGTCTTCTCTCTTCTGGATACTTGCCCCCAGAACAATATGTCTCAGAGTATCAGCGTACTAAAGCAACGGATATTTATGCCCTAGCAGCAACTTTTTACTGTTTGTTGACCGGATATCCTCCCTTACCAGTGCCAGTCAGGAAAGTACTACAAGCAGGAGGTAGTGAGCATCTTTTCCCCACAAATGCTCAACAATCTCCACTTAAACTTAGTCCAGAGGCGATGCAAGCAATTAGGTGCGGTTTGGAACTAGCAGCTGATCAAAGACCCCAAACTGTAGAAGCTTGGCTAGCTCTGATCCCTCTACCAAAGATATTAAAGAAACCCAGGAACACTTCACAACCCAAGTCAGAATATTCTCATCCCCAATCAAACTCAACACCAACTGCCCTCCCACGCCGTCCCAAAAAACCCAAAGCCTCCAAAGCTTTTGCCTGGAAGCTACTCCTGAAAAAATTGCCCCTGAAAGCACTACTCATGACGGGTGCGATCGCGGCATCAGCCGGATTAGGATTTGGCTTTGCACTGCGGTTTAATAGCCCAGATACACCAGGTTCAACAATTTTGCATACAGAACAATCCTTCCCCCCTCGCAGCGATTGGCCTGTATCAGAACCTTCGTTGTAGGTGTTAGGTTTTAGGTGTTAGGTGGCAGGTGGCAGGTGGTAGGTGATAAGTTTTAGGGATTTCCCCATTCCCATTGGTGTCAACTTAAGCCACAACCATTGCCAATTGATGCTTTCGAGACGTTCTACTTTCTCAGAGAGAGCGGGTGGCGTTACCCTACCTGATTAACAGTAAAAAGAGCCAGCGACAGGAGCATTCTCTTTCTCCTCCGCTCCTCCGCTCCTCCGCTCCTCCGCTCCTCCGCTTCAAGCGCTTTTCACCTTAAGTTGACACCAATGCCCCATTCCCCATTCCCCATTCCCCATTCCCCATTCCCCATTCCCCATTCCCCACACCCTGATTATCCAGTTACTAGCCCTGATTTGTAACAATTACGTTATAATCTGTTACGTATACTAAATAATTCTCTTTATGAGTGATCCAGTAATTCATGCCTTTTTCCTTGGCAGAGCGATTGCTCAAGCCATCAACGAGCAGGTAGAAAATACCTTAACTAATGCTCTAAGTGAATTAGGCAAGTTTGATGCTGAACAGCGGGAGCGGTTGCGGCAATTTACAGAGCAAGTGATAACTCGCGCTGAAATGGAGGTGGAAACGACAACGGCTCAAAGCCCTACCACCAATACGGGAGCAACTGTTTCTAAACCAGTTGATTTACAAGAAACTATTGATGAACTGCGAGCGGAAATCGCCCGACTGCGCAATGAGCTTAAACTCTACCGCGATCAGTCTGTCTAACACCATAAAAGACAGACTTTTTCATTCATAAGTGAATTTATAGTTTAGCGCGGCGGCAACAACCCAGTATTGCTGCGCGGAATTAAGAATTAAGAATTAAGAATTAAGAATGCTTATAAAGTAAGGATTCTATCTATCTCAAACTGGTGGCTTATTTCCACGCCCGCTGCACTAGTTAATTCACTTACTTTTTTTAGAAAAAAACTAATTTGGTAATCCGAGTGTCTGCTCTATCTAAAAACTCTGTTAATCTCAATGTATACACGGAAAATCCGATATCAATGCCGCTTAACCGAGGTAAAGTCCACAAGGATAACACTTATAAGTGGAACCGGGAAAGTTACTCCCGTACTCGCCGCTTTATCGATATTTGGTCTTTCGTTTTAACCCTACTGACGAAGTTTTGGCTTGAAGGTAAATCTTGGAGCTATCGAGGTGGTATAACGGATGCCAAGCGTTCTGAACGCCGGAGACAACAGGCGGTCTGGATTCGAGATACATTCCTCGAGTTAGGACCAACTTTCATCAAACTTGGTCAACTCTTCTCTACCCGTGCGGACTTATTTCCTAGTGAGTATGTTGAAGAACTTACCAAACTGCAAGACCGGGTACCGGCTTTCAGTTATGAGCAAGCTGCGGCAATTATCAAGCAAGATGTAGGTAAACCCGTAGCAAAACTTTTCCATAGTTTTGACCCAATTCCTCTGGCAGCTGCTAGTCTGGGACAAGTTCATAAAGCCCAATTACCTAGTGGAGAAGAGGTCGTTGTCAAAGTACAAAGACCAGGATTAGTCAAGCTGTTTAAGATTGACTTAGCAATCCTTAAAGGCATTGCCCGTTACTTTCAAAACCATCCTGATTGGGGTAAAGGTCGAGATTGGTTGGGAATCTATGAGGAATGTTGCCGCATTCTCTGGGAAGAGATTGATTATTTTAATGAAGGTCGCAACGCTGATAAATTTCGCCGTAATTTCCGCGACCATGACTGGGTGAAAGTACCACGGATTTACTGGCGGTATACTACAGGACGGGTTCTCACCCTGGAATATGTTCCTGGGATTAAAATTAGTAATTATGAAGCCCTAGAAGCAGCTGGTCTTGATCGCAGCTTACTGGCAAATCTGGGAGCAAAGGCTTACCTACATCAGTTACTTGATGATGGTTTTTTCCATGCCGACCCCCATCCTGGGAACATTGCTGTTTCTCCTGAGGGGGCCTTGATCTTTTATGATTTCGGTATGATGGGGCAGATTAAGTCCAATGTGCGAGAGCAACTGATGGATATGCTATTTGGCATTGCCCAAAAAGATGGCGATCGCGTGGTTAATTCCCTGATTAAATTGGGAGCTTTAGCACCGGTAGGGGATATGAGTCCAGTAAGGCGTTCAGTTCAATATATGCTGGATTATTTTATGGATAAGCCTTTTGAGGAACAATCCATAAATGAAATTAGCGACGACCTCTACGAAATTGCTTATGGTCAACCTTTTCGTTTCCCCGCAACTTTTACCTTTGTTATGCGAGCCTTTTCTACCCTAGAAGGTGTGGGTAAAGGATTAGACCCAGAATTTAACTTCATGAAAGTGGCACAACCTTTTGCATTACAAGTTATGACTAACAGCAATACTCCCAACAACTCTGATAACTTGATCAATGAGCTAGGACGCCAAGCAGTACAGGTTAGTACTTCTGCTTTGAGTTTACCTCGTAGAATTGAAGATACAATTGAGAAGTTAGAAAGGGGAGATCTGCGGGTTCGAGTGCGGTCGATCGAATCAGACCGAATTCTGCGACGCCTGAGCAGTTTGCAGTTGGGAACTAACTACACTTTACTGCTGAGTGCGTTTACCCTGTCAGCTACCATCCTTTTCGTTAATGGTCAAGTAGTTCTGGCAGTAGTTGTTGCCTTGATGGCAGCAGCCGCAGCATTCACCTTGATTCGTTTGCTCAGACGGCTTGACCGATTTGATCGAATGCCCTAACTTAACGTAAAGTTTTTGATGTCAGTAAACAACTAGCGCACCAAAGCGCTGCCATAATAAATGATGAAAGCTCGCTTCGCTGGTCTTACAGATCCAGGCTTACTGCGTCCTGTAAACCAGGACAATTACTATACTGACCCGGATGGGCGCTTTTTTATTGTTGCCGACGGGATGGGAGGTCATGCTGGTGGACAGGAGGCTAGTCAACTGGCAACAAAGGCTATTCAGACCCATTTGCAAGAGTATTGGAATTCACCTACTTCTTCAGCTGAGTTACTTGAGCAAGCCATTGATCAAGCTAATGAGGCGATTATTGCCGATCAACAGGCTAACCCGGAACGGGCAGATATGGGAACCACTGCTGTTGTCGTGATTTTCCGCAACAAGCAGTGTTGGTTTGGTCATGTGGGAGATTCTCGTATCTATCGCCTCAGAAATTCTGAATTAGAGCAGATCACAGAAGACCACACTTGGGTAGCTAAGGCAATGAAGGCGGGTGACATTTCTCCTGAACAGGCTCGGAATCACCCCTGGCGTCATGTATTATCTCAGTGCCTGGGACGTAAAGACCTACATCAAGTTGATGTCCAAACAATAGATGTACAACCTAGAGATCGTCTACTCCTGTGTAGTGATGGTTTAACGGAAGAGCTCCCTGATGACCTAATTGCCGACTATCTCCAGCCAAGTTTAAATCAGGCTGCTACTACCCTGATTGAAGCAGCGAAGAATAATGGAGGTAGGGATAACATTACTGTGGTGATTGCTGAAGTTGATGAATTGAGTAATCAATAAAACTGTCATTGGTCATTTGTTCTTTGTCATTTGTTCTTTGTCATTTGTTCTTTGTCATTTGTTCTTTGTCATTGGTCATTTGTCATTGGTCATTTGTCATTGGTCATTTGTCAGATATAATCCCCTTTAAAGACTATTCTCCTGGCTCCTGATATCATGTCGGCATAATTGCCCATAATAAAAACTTCTCCGCGTCACCGCGTCCCCGCGTCCCCGCGTCAGTCCTAACCGAGGGTCTTCAACCTGACATGATATGACTCCTGGCTAAAAGCTGATAGCTGACAGCTGAAAGCTCATTACTGTAAACTTGTGACAGATATCCACCATCTCCTTAAGCAAATTGCTACTCAGGAAGCTCAACTGACTGGAACCGAGTTTCTTGCACCCTGTGTGCGGGGTGGTGCAGTGCGAACTTCTGTCGCCAATATCATCTATACTTTTACTCCCCAACCGACAGATTTTGAGGGGTGGGGTATCTTTAAAGCGATAGATGAGAAAACAGCTGAGGTAGTCGAAGAACCGAATTTGCCACAACTGGCAGAATATCTCCAGCTGCTCCAACCCCTACGCCTGCGATTAGCTCATGTTTTGCGGGGACAAACTTGGTTAGCTTACCCGATAAATGAATCCGATATGCAGCAGCGTTTGGGTATTGCCAAACCAGTAGTAATTCATCTAGTAACAGAAGCTATTGCCTTTGAGCCAATAATTGCCCGTTTTGACGGCAATGCCTGGTGGTTTGATGAAATTGATCGAAGAGCCGAACCCCAGCCAGCAAAATTGCTTAGAGAACAGTTACAGCAGGGAACGATAGCGGAAAATGTCCGCTTTTCGGGCATGACACCAGAGATGCTGACTACCTATGAGCTTGCCTTGCAGCAAACAGAAGCCTATCAGCAGCAGAGGCAACATCGCCGTCAAGTCAGGGAACAACGGGAAACCCCAAGCAGGAGAAGAAGGCGACAGAGGGAACTACTAGCCCAAGGAGACGAGCAACGTCTGCGGCAAGCCTTACATCAAGGAGGTGGTGAGCTGCGAGAGTTTCGCGATCGCGGTGAGTACTGGCAAGTAGAATGGACTACTAGTGATGGTCAACATCATAGTTCGGCTATTGATAAAGATGAGCTGACTGTTATCAGTTCCGGTATCTGTTTGAGTGGTTATGACCGAGACTTTGATTTACAATCTTTAGTTGGGGTGATTGAACAGCAATAAGAATTGAGAATTGAGAATTGAGAATAATTTGTAAAGTTTTTGTTAAAAATTCACTGATTATAAATAATTTCATTTATTTATATAGTAACCGCCAAGGTCAGTTAACAAGGGGCTTAAGCCCCTTGTTAACTGACCTTACCTGAGAATGTCTTAACCGCCCTGGCGACTGCTATAACTTAACGCTAATGATGATTTAAGAAAAAATTGCACATATGGCTATTGGAAACTTACCCGAAAAACCCAATATTTTGATCCTTCTCAACGATCAACAAAGTGCAGCACCAGAATGGCTGCCAGCTTTTGAACAGTCTCATTTGCCTACGATGCAGCGCCTTAAAAAACACGGGTTAACGTTCAATAATATGTTTACTGCTACCTGTGCTTGCTCACCAAGTAGAGCGACTATGCTCACTAGTGTCTATCCAACGCAAAATGGTGTCTATAAAACATTAGGACTGCCAAATGATTCAACATTAGGTCGCTTAGGAAAAGACTTTGAACCACATGAGCTAAGTCCCTCCCAGTTCAATTTAGGCCACATGCTCCGAAGCGCTGGTTACAAAGTTGCCTGGAAGGGTAAGTGGCACTTGCATGATCCCATCAACGGTACCCAAGAATGGACACCAGCAGATATTGAGTATATGAGCAAGGCCTATGGTTTCGATGGCTGGGATCCTCCTGACGCAGGCAACTCTCTTAAAATTTCTAGCACCTTAGGGGGTGGGGCTGGAAAAAACGACATCCGATATGTAGAAGGAGAAATATTAGCAGAACAAAAAGCTGAGTGGAGTTCTGCAAATGATGCTATCAAGTTTATCGAAAATTATAACCCCGAAGAAAGTCCATTTTTTCTAACCGTGTCCCTTGTCAATCCTCATGATGTTTGGGTTGCTCCTAATTTTGATCAGCAGGATGGGTACGATAAGGAGACAGTTCCTGATTATGGGCTAAAGCGGCCAGAAAATGCCGACGAGAATTTATTGAAGAACTTCAAACCTCTAGTACAGTATGTTTTCAAAAAAACCTTTGCACAAGCGGATAAGGAAATAATTACCCCTCAAGTCCAAAACCAATATATCAACTTCTACGCTTACTTAGAGACTCTTGCAGATAGGCTCATGGGTAAAGTCCTGGATGCACTTGATGCTAAGGGCTTAACTGATAATACTTTAATCATTCGCCTTGCAGATCATGGCGAAATGTGTTTTGCTCATGGGCTAAGGGAGAAAGCTTACAATGCCTACGAAAATACAATGAATGTTCCCCTAGTAATTTCTAACCCCCAGCTTTTTCCCGAGGCTAAGTCATCAAATGCTCTTGCAAGTACCCTTGACCTTATGCCTACCCTAGCTAAAATTGTTGGTGTTGATCAATACTATCGGTATTTTAAAGGCTGCGACCTCACTCCTTTATTCACACAAACAGAAGAAAAGGTACGTGATTGGATACACTTTACCTACGATGACGGCAACTTACCTGATACATTTAGCCGCATTCCTCAACACATTCGTGCTATTCGCTCCCATGAGTGGAAATATGCAGTTTACTTCGTGCCTGATGGTAGCGCTATCGAGTATGAGATGTACAATCTCAAGAACGATCCCAACGAAAACCATAATCTTGCTGGTTTAGAAGAGTATGCTGAGCAGCAAAAGATACTACATGAGCATTTAAATACAATCATGGGGGAGATGGAAACTGAACCTCCTACTCTTCCACTCCTCACTATCGCCATGGAAAGAGGAGCTTTCTTTCCGCCAGAATTCTGGCCTAGTTCAGAAACAGCAGTGCTTCAAAGCCAGATGAATCGTGCTGTGAGGAGTGAATACAATGGGGAACTAACCCAGAAACAGTTGGATAATCTCGTAGACAACCTCCAGGAGAAAGTTTGGTGGACAAGAAGATAAAATAGGGCTTGCTTCAGGCAGTCGTAACTTTCGGGGAAAGAATAGGTGGTAGGTGGTAGGTGAGTTTTGAGGTATTAGGTGTTAGGAAATTTCCCAAGTCGGTGCAAAGAAATTGAGCCCATCAATGCAAAAACCTTGGACAAGTTTTGCTTGCTATAGGATTGAAACCTTTATCTGGCATGGCTTACACACTTATACAGCAAACCCTAGTTCTTTGAGTAATTGATGGTAAGAACAACTCTTGTTCCTCCTGCCTCCTGCCTTCTGCTTCCTGCCTTCTGCCTTCTAAAGCTTATTACTTATTCAGCAAGCCCTACTTATCCTGCCATAAAGCAATACCCCCTAATAAACCATTAACATTCGGTACTACTTTGACATTGGGGGGTAACTCCAAGTTGATTTTCTTCGCTTCACCACCACCAAGGTAAAGGCAATCGTAATTAAACAAATGTTCCAGGGAAGCGATCGCTTTTTTGAGGCGACTATTCCACTTCTTTTTACCTACTTTTTTTAACGCTGCCCTTCCTAATTGTTCCTCGTAGGTGTCCTTTTTCCGAAAGGGATGATGCCCTGCTTCGAGGTTTGGTACTAGCTTACCCTCAACAAATAGGGCAGAACCAAAACCGGTTCCTAGGGTGATTACCAGTTCAACTCCCTTACCAGAAATGGCACCATACCCCTGCACATCGGCATCGTTAGCCACTTGTACTGGCTTGCCTAACTTTTCAGAGAGTTTAGTAGCTAGATCTAGCCCAATCCAATCGGGATCTAAATTTACCGCTGTTTTCGTAATCCCATTGGTTACCACACCAGGGAATCCCACTGATACACGCTCGAACTCCCCTTGCTCACCGGCTAACTGCGCGATCGCTTGTATAATGGCATCTGGTTTGGGTGGTTGGGGTGTGGCGACACGGCTACGTTCTTTCAGCGGGTTACCGGCTTCATCCAACACCATTGCCTTGACTCCACTGCCGCCAATATCCACAGAGAGAGTGCGACTTGCTCCGTTTGCTTCTATCATTCAATACCCGCTGCTACAAAGATGAAAATTTCTTGCTGTTGATAACCCCCATCCCAGGTGAACGAAATTTTGGGTAGGATTTCTTGAGCTTTGTCTCCAATAATTATAAGTGTCCCCCAGCTCCCCCAGCTTCCGAACTGGGCTACGCCCCGCTGCGCTAACGTTCCGCTGCGCTAACAGCTCCCCCAGCTCCCTCAGCTCCCTCAGCTCCCTCAGCTCCCTCAGCTCCCTCAGCTCCCTCAGCTCCCTCAGCTCCCTCAGCTCCCCCAGCTCCCTCAGCTCCCTCAGCTCCCCTAACTACTGCAAGATCTTTTTCTTGGCACGCTCAGCCCGTGCTTCGGCACTACCCATCACTTCCGGCATATTCTCGAGCATCTCCCCTGGATAATTTTCTAACACTTTGGTGGAGAGAGAAACGCGGCTTTTGCCCTCATCTAAGCCAGCAATCATTACTTTGATGGGTTGACCAATTTGGAATAGTGCTGGGAGAGATTCAATCGAGTTTTGGCTTACCTGCTTAATGTGTAGCAAGCCAGTAATGTTGTCGAAAGCAATAAAGACACCAAAAGGCTTCATGGCAACTACCGTACCTTCTACTAGTTGCCCTAACTCCAGTTGACTAAAACTCTCAGCCCGAATAGCTTCCCTCTGGGAAAGTACCAACTTGTTGCGATCGCGATCAACTTCAAGAAAGTTTACAGTAAGGCTTTGGCCAATTAGTGATTCCAAATCTTGACGCTGGCTCAGATGTGAGCGAGGAACAAACCCCCGCAATCCTCTTAAATCGACGGTAACGCCACCCTTATTGACACTTTTGACTCTTACCTGCATTGATTTGCCACTTTCTTGCGACTCCAGCAATTCATCCCAAATTTGCTTAATTTCCAGCTGACGCCTGGAAAGAGTCACCTGTCCCTCAGAATTTTGTTCCCGAATGATCAGGAAATCCATCTCCTCGTTTAATGGCAGCACTTCCGACAAATCCTGTGCCGATTGTAAAGATACTTCACTCAGGGGAACATAAGCCAGGGACTTGCCACCAATATCAATGTAGACGCCATCGCTCTCGTAGTTGTAGATTTTTCCCTGCACTACCTGTCCCCTTTTAAACTCATAGTCGTGTTCTTCTAGGGCTTTAGCAAAATCATCCATCGAAAAGGGCGAATCGCTGGTTTGAGAGCTAGTTGATTGTGAATTCATAACCATTAATTGTTGAAAAAATATTTAGTGAAGAGCCCAGATGTGAACTACCTCAAGCCTGCACGAAGCGATGCTGAAAGCTGTAGCTTACGCTATTGATCTCTAACAAGCTAACTCAAGTTCCTCTTTAAATAACCTCATTACCTGCTGCCAAGCATCAGTTGCTGCTTCCTTATTGTAGCTAGCTCGTTGGTCACAGAAAAATCCGTGCTCTGCTCCTTCGTAAGCAAAGATACGGTGAAGAACTTGGTGTCTTTCTAGGGCTGCTTTGATCTGATTCACTTCTGTCTGTGGAATACTGGCATCTTTTTGACCAAAGAAGCAGTAGATCGTAGTACCCTTGATATCTTTGGTTCTAGAAATCGTCGGCTCATCGCCCCCTGGAGTCCAGGTGGCAATGCCAGCACCATAGAAAGAAGCAGTGGCATAAATATCTGATAGGGTAGAAGCAAGATAAGCAACATGACCGCCAAAACAAAAGCCGATACAGCCAATGCCGTTGCTTTTTACCGGCGTTTGGCTGATCAAGTAATTGATCGCTACCTGGATGTCACCTAGAAGTTCTTCTGCTTGAGTTTGTTCCTTATATTGCTTGCCAATTTTAATATCCTCAGCTGTGTAACCTGTCTCAAAGCCAGGGGCTTGGCGTTGATAGAGAGCAGGAGCGATCGCAATATAGCCTTTTTGGGCAAACCGTCTTGTAAGATCACGAATATGGTCATTTACTCCAAAAATTTCTTGCAATACTACTATACCGGGGAAAGGCCCTTGACCTTCCGGTATAGCTAGGTAAGCATCAATTCCGAGAGTACCATTCTTAATTTTGATTGATTTGGTTTTAATTTCTTGTATCACAATTATCTACTTACTAAAATGTGGTTTGAGATTATTGTAGTATCTCACTGAAGTCACTGCCACTGGTTCAAATATTGGCAATGGGAAGCGGAAGTCATTGGTAGTTTTATTTGATAATTACAAAAATTATGAATATTGTTATGTATTATAACCTGCTAATCAAATCCTCCTGATTTACTGTAAAATGAGCGAATTTAGTAATTCTTAGTAGAAACTAGGAGAGCTAAGTAACCGTCTAGAGCTAGTGAATACTCAATCAATCTTAAGAAGTTTATTATTAATATACACCGTCCTTGTTCTTAACTTCAGTTATGATACTTGGTCAGGATGTCACTGTCTCAGATTTAGTTATTTCTACAGAAAGCCAGGGGGGAGTAACCAAAAACCCAATCCTAAGAAAAAATACTTATTTTTAACAGCTTCCATAACACAAATCCCGACTTTTAACTTGGAGATTCTGTCATGATTCAATACCATATTCAGCCAGATAGCGAAATTCCTGCATCAAAGCAACTATTTGACCAAATTCAGTTCGCGATCGCTTCCCGACAATATCCCCCAGGGCATAAACTACCTAGCACCAGGCAATTAGCTCTGATTACGGGTTTGCATCGCAACACCATCAGTAAAGTTTACCGACAGTTAGAAGAAACCGGATTGGTGGAGTCCCAAGCAGGCTCAGGAATTTATGTTAAAGCTCAAGGTCATGAGGGGGGAACCCAACGTCAGTCACCGATCCTGGATCAGTACCCCGATGCCTACGGTGTCGTACAAAAAAGCCTTGATGATTTGTTAGCACAGGGTTGCTCCCTCAGTCAAGCTAGAGAAATTTTTCTGGCGGAAATTGACTGGCGATTGCGCTGTAGTGCAAGAGTCTTGGTTACAGTTGAGCTTAGGGACTTGGGCGCTGGGGAGTTAATGGTACAGGAACTAGAAGCCGCTCTGCAAATTCCGGTGCAGTTGGTACCACTAGAAGAACTAGAAGCCGCTCTCAATCTAACCCATAATGCGACTGTAGTGACCAATCGTTATTTTATCGGCAAAGCAGAAGCGATCGCTGCGCCGAAATCTGTCCGTGTTATTCCTGTTGATATCCATGATTATGCTAAGGAAATTGAGTTGGTTAAAACTCTTCCCAAAGATGGTTGTTTAGGGGTGGTAAGTATTAGTTCTGGCATCCTACAGGTAGTAGGAATTTTGACTTACAGTCTGCGGGGAGATGATTTGCTGGTAATGACAGCTCAGGCTAAGGATAAGTATAAACTCAATGCTTTGGTTCGCAGTGCTCAGACCATTGGTGCTCTAGATCAAGCCAGTTATCAAGCAGCCCAAGAAGCGATCTCTGCTGCTAGAGATGAGATTATTCGTCCTCCCAAGCTGGTTCGCTGTGGCAATTATATCGGTACTAAGTCCATTAATTTACTTAAGCGGGAGTTGGGTTTAGGTTAGGTGATTTCTAGAAAAAAATGTACCTATCGTAGGGTGTGTTAGCGCAGCGTAACGCACCAAATTCTGGGTACAATCATTTTTAAAAATCGCCTTAGAACCCACCCCTCACCCATCCAATATCTCTATCAAACAAATTTACTGGATTTACTCCCACAACTTTATGGATCAGTTACTGTACCTCAAGCTGTGGCGAAACATTTTGTATTTGTAGGGGCAAATTGCATTTGCCCAATCCAGTATCTATCGGTGCTTAATTGTTATCAAAACTTTCTATTGACACTGGTTGAGGGCGCACGTCGGTCATTGGTGTCAACTTAAGGTGAAACCCTTATCTCGCCTGGAACTCAAGTTCCAGGCTAATAGCTCAAGTCATCTAAAGATGACTAACTTAAGGTAAAGCCGAAAAATTTAGTCCATTTTAATGGACTTAAGCTATTAGCCTCATCATTTGAATCCAAGGTGGGTTAGGTCATCCAACTAGCCAGCTATCCCTAGCTTAAGTTGACACCAATGCACGTCGGTGAGTTCCTTGAGCCCAACAAAAGAGCTGCACTTGATGCGCATGGATCGTAATTTGACCTATGTGCTTAATGAAGCAATCAACGCTTACCTGGAAATGTATCAGTGGCAACTTGAAGAAATTCGGCAGGGTATTGCCGAGGCAGATGCGGAGGATTTTGCCAGTGAATCATACCAAATCCGGTTACAATAGAGCCGTTTTGAGCAAACCGTGAATTCCCTGTAGAGACGTTTCATGAAACGTCTCTACAATTTGGCCATAGCGGGTATATCGATACCGGATTTTGTATCAGAGGTGGAAGCAGTTTTTGCTAAACTAACCAATGCAAATTGGATGGCTACGCCAAGCACTACGCAATCTTGAGCAGATTTATGCCTACATCCTTTATTCTTCTCAATCACCTCCGCAGAGCTTTCTATCGCTATTCGATTTTGGCTTATTCTCCAGGTAATTTTTTACCTTATCACACCCTTCTTCAACTAATTTATTGAGTCTTTTTTCTGACCAATCTGTCCATTTGTTTCGTTGCTTCTGATCCCACTCCCACAGAACCACCGTGTTGCTATCACTGGCGATAGCAAGTTTATTGTTGTCATGGCTAAAACTCAGATTGTTGATAGAATCTTTAACATCTATGCTAGCAAGTTCTTCACTGTTTTGATTCAAGAGTCGGACAGTGTTACTACCATCAAAAGTAGCAATCAATTTGCCGTCGTAGCTGAATTCAAAACCATATGCTATCATGCTATCCTCTGAAATGAGAGCTGGTACTCGCTGATGCTTATCTTTGTCCAGGCTCCATAATTGAAATGTCCTCTCTTTATTATTGATAGTACCCATTAGTTGACCTTTGGGGCTGAATTTCACCTCATCAAACTGCTCGTTCCAGGGTAAAGGTTTGAGTGTTTTATCTTTTTTATCTTCTACACTCCAGAGTTTGCCCCCATTCCCCTGATCATACAAAGACCAACTAGAGGTTACCATCCACTTGCTGTCGGGACTGAATTTTACCTCATTGAAGCGCTCGTGCTTAAGGTCATCAGTAGTCAAGGAAGTGAGTTTCATCTGCTCCCGCTTCAACAATTCTATTCCGGTCTTTATCTCATCGTCACTGAAGATAGCGATTAGCTTGCTGTTGGGGCTGAATTCTACTTTATCGAAGTTTGCTGTATCTTTATCGAAGTTTTCTGGATAGTGTAATCTTTCTGGTTGTTCGCCCTCCAAGCTCCAGAGTTTGACTGTTTGCTTGTCTTCAAAACTACCAGAGATAGCCATCAATTTACCGTCGGGACTGAATTGCACCTCAGGGAACGGCTCGTTAGCAAGGGTAATGAAGCGTATGGGACTTTTATCTTGATCAGGCTTCCACAGTTTGATAGTGGTCTTGTCATTATTGTTACTGAAAATAGCCATCAATTTACCATCGGGACTGAATTTAACCTTAGGCTCGTTAGCAAGGGTAATGAAGCGTATGGGACTCTTATCTTGATCTGGCTTCCACAGTTTGATGGTGGTCTTGTCATTATTGTTACTGAAAAGAGCCATTAGCTTGCCGTCAGGGCTAAATTCTACTCTATCGAACTCCTCTTTAGGGAATAAAGGTTTGCTTGGTTTATCCTCCAAGTTCCAGAGTTGAGCGCTGGGGTTATCCCCAGACGAACTAGAGGTGACAATCAGTTTGTCGTTAGCACTAAAACTGACATTATCTACTGAAGTGCCATGATCCAGAAATTGGCGATCGCTACTGCCACTGTGCCAGAATTTGACAGTTTTATCCTCACCCACGGTAGCGATAGTCTTACTATCTGGGCTAAAATGAACTTCATCAACTACAGTACCTGGGTAAAGGGTTTGAAGTTGATTACCCTCTTTGTTCCAGAGTTTTACAGTCTTGTCATAGCTGGCAGTAGCAATGACAAGACTGTCTTGGCTGAAGGTCACTCTATAGACTGGCTTGCTATGACTCGGCAAGGTTGATATTGACTCACCTTTCGGGTTCCAGAGTTTAACCATTGTATCTTTACTAGCAGTGGCAATTATCTGGTTGTCGGGACTGAACCAAGCTCCTGCAATTTCTGCCCCATGGGATAAGATTTTAGGCTTTTTACCATCGCTATACCTAAGTTTTACTTTATCTTTATCTTCCGTCCAGGTAGCAAGCATCTTGCCTTCGGAACTAATTTCTACTCCCTCTCCAAAAAAGTATTGATTTAATTCTTCACTCTTAAGTGAGAATTTAAGTTCTTTAGCAAGGTTGAAAATTTTGGCAGTTTTTTCATCCCAATTAATGGTAATAATTATTTTATCTTCAGGAATAAAATACAAGAGACCATTAATTTTATCTTTATCAGTTAAGAAGCTGATTTTATTGAGTTTATTGTCATCAAATTGCCAAAATTTAGTTGTATTCTCTTGCCAATTTACAGTAGCAATCTTACCACCAGGGATGAATCTCACATCATGGAACTTTTCATTCTCAGGAAGTTTTAAACTTGTGAGTTTCCCCTGCTCAAGCTTCCAGAGTTTGCCAATCCGGTCATTTGTTTCATCACTAAAGGTAGCAATTAGCTTGCCATCAGGACTCAATTCCACTTCCGAAACATTTTCCTCTTTGGTAATATAGTCTAGTTTATCACCATCTTTGTTCCAGAGTTGGAGAGCTTTATCCTTACTGAGGGTAGCAATTATTTTACCATCACCAGGATTGAAAAAGATGTCTTCTATCTTTTCCTCACCTTCTGTTTTACTCTGACTGGTACTTTGAACTTTATCGTCTTTCTTTAGCTCAACCTGACTGATAGTTTGAAGTTCCCGCCATTCAAAATTCCAAATAGTAACCTTTCCATCCTTATCGACAGTAGCTATTGTTTTATTATCTGGATTGAACTTAACAACAGAAGTCCCCTCTCCTCCCAGACGCTGTGATTCTTTTAAATCATAAAGTGCTTCCCGTAATGTTTTTTTCACCTGTTTAGATTGATTATTATTTTCATAAAGGCGCAATTTATTGAATATCGTGGATAGTTGTTTTCCTGCTCTAATTCCTTCAATCAGAGCATCAAAGTTTTGTTCTGATTTTACCAGGGTTTTTGAGTATCGGATCAAGGCATCAACTTGAGCAGCTAAATTTTGTTTTGCTTGCAAAAGAGACAAAACAACTCCTACAAATAAAAAACCAGCTACCACAGCCAATTTAAACCTAATCCGCGAATTTTTTTCCTGCTCAGCCAGCCTAGCTTCCACTTCTTTTGTCTTTTCTTCCTGCAAGCGCAGCAATTCTGCTTGTCGGTTTTGTTCCGCTTCTTCAGCTGCAACAATGGCTTGGTGACTTTCCTCAGTAAATGTCTGCTGCAAAGCTGTAGGTACAGGCTGTTTGTTTGTCGCAACAGCAGTTTCTAACCAGTCTTGAGCAATGGAAAATTCACTGCCTCGTAACAGCAAATCTTTACTCTTGTCTTTTCGCTCCCATTCGATCGCTCTTTGCAACCATTTAGTGTGACTATGGACATGCTCCCTATCTATATCCAGAGTTCTCACCAATTCGTTAAAATTGGCATTAAAATCTTTCTGATTAAAATCAATCCACTGCACCTTGGCTAACTCTGGGTGCAAGTCTGCCGTATTTACCGGTTGATGCAGCACTGTCACAAAGCGCTTATTCAAGGAAGCGGCATATTCCACTTCATCCTTACAATAAGGGGAATTTACCGCACGGGGTGAGAGAATAAACAGAAAGTTGTCACAGGCTTTAATTCCTCGATTGATTTCCTGCTGAAAATCACTGCCTGAGGCAATACTTTCTTGGTCAAACCAGGTAGTTTTCCCCTGCATCTGTAGGTTATCATTGAGCTTTCTTGCCAAATCTGAGTCCGCACGGGAGTAGGAAATAAATACATCTAGGGATTCTAAGGGGGGTTGCCGCAGACTTTCGGTGATAAATTCTTCTTGTAACTGGGTGGGGGGATGCTGTTTTCTTTTTTGGGCTACCTTCAACCAAGTCTCA
>JAAHHL010000570.1 GCA_010672185.1 Caldora sp. SIO3E6
GCCTCCTGTCTCCTGCCTCCTGCCTTCTGCCTCCTGCCTCCTGCCTTCTGCCTCCTGCCTCCTGACTTCTGCCTCCTGACTTCTGCCTCCTGCCTCCTGCCTTCTGCCTCAATCATCACCTTTTAACCCCAAACTCTGTTTCAAACGAAACCAACCTTGGCGCAACTGCCAAAATTTACTACTTTCCATTCCTCTAATGGTATCCTGAGCTTGTTGTAGCTGTAGCTGAGTCTGTTGTAGCTGAGATTGCGATCGCTCCAAGTTTGCCTGAGTTTGCTGAAGTTCTTCCCTGGTGTTGTACAACTGAAACCACAAGCGATAGGGAGCCTTTGCTGCTAGTAATGATTCAGTTTGAGAATAGACGCCGCTCAAATAATCATCAAAGCTAATAGTTTGGAGCAAAGGGTTGACTTGTTTTTGGAAAATCCACTCTTGTTCTAAAAAATCTCGGAATTCTTCAGGGGTGATATCCAAAGAAATTAATTGAAAACAGAACCGGATAAATGATGGCAAAGATTTATCTGCGAACAAATCTACTAAATGTAAATCTATCCAAGGGGAGATTTTTTGATAAGTGTAAATCAGACAGCGGAAGAGGACAAACTTAATGGGTAACTTTTCGGTAAAGCTCCACTCTTGGTCTACATATTCTACCTTGCCATCAGTAGTAACAATGAGATTTCCTGGACCGCAGTCTACATAGATACCAGGAATTGCTGTGGCACTGCCCATAGTCCGCTTGGCTTCTTGAACCAGGAAATCATACCAGATTTTGAGAGGATATTTTAAACTAGCTTCTACTGTAGAAGTCTTATTTCGGATGGCCTGAACTAACTGCTCCATTACTGTAACACCAGCCAAAAATTTACTCTGAATTTTGGGATAGTGCCTCAAACCTGCCTCTGTTTCCGTTGCTAGAGCAGCCAAGTCAGGATATATCGGTTCTTTGGTAACCATTAATTCCTGCTTATCGTTACTGGTTAGAGTAACTTGGGACATAAATTTTTGAAAGCGGTTCATCACTGAGAACTTCCAGACAAGGCAGTTGGATCTCAGATACTGATGAATACTTTCCGGAGATTGACTAGCTAGGATTACAAAAGAATTACTCATCTGAGGCAACAAGCCATTAGCTTCGATTTGCTTGGCTACCAATAGCTCTTGAAATAGCTCTAGTTGTTGATGAGAGTAATCTTTGGAATTATTGTAACTAAGCCATTGGTAGAGAAAAGGATCAGCTTGGGTTGGCTCTTCTGCCGGTAGAGAAAAGAGCACATCAGGCAATTTGTAGTCTGGGAAGGGGTATAAAAATTGGTAATATCCTAAGCCAGTGGACTTGAGGAGAAGCTCTAACTCTTTTTTGCCAAAAGTTTTGACTAAATGGCCACTATGGTAACCCTCTATACCATCGAACAATACCTTGGTATGATCTTCACTACATCCAGCAAAGTATTTGAGTCCTAGCTTATTTTCAATGGCTACAATCAAGATACCATCAGTTGCTAAATTTTGCTTAGCAATCTCAAGAGCTTTCTGATAAGGGTTAACTCCTGGAATATAGGATGCGCTGTACTCCAGCACTCCAATTAAGGTTACTACGTCGAACTTTTCGGAAAATGTAATATCCTGAAACTGTCCACAAATGATTTCAACATTATCTAGCTCTCGACATCTCAGAGCCGCAATTTCTGCTCGGCTCTTACTACCCTCTACCGCTACTACCCTGGGAATATTCTCCCCTAAATATCGAGTAATAGCTCCACATCCTGCTCCCAACTCTAGTACAGTACGACAATGGTTGAATTGTAAAGGACGCAGTAAATTACTCCGTTTCGGACTAAAATGATATTCAGAAGGCCAATCCCGGATTAAGCTGGTCAATTCCACTGAATGGCAACTGAGATCTGAGGCTTGTCTGAGGCAATTCTCGATATAGGCTTCTGCTGCTCCTCCGTCTGAATACTGGAAGGTAAATTGTTCTTGACGGGGTAGCCAGATCTTTGATGGAGAAACTTGATGAAAATCTTCGGGATATTGCATTAATTTATTCGTGACCCACTCACAACTTCTTGTTGCCTGTTGCTTACTTGTATAACCTCTCCCCCAACCCCTCTCCTGGTAGGAGAGGGGAGTATTCCCCCTTCCCTACAAGGGAAGGGGGTTAGGGGGTTAGGTCTCTTTTTATAATTAATTTTGTCCACCTACTTATATTAGGTTGTTCGAGGTCAACATCAATTTTACTTTGAAGGTTAACTATTCCCTGGCTCATATCAGTAGCAGCTCTAGTTACCTTTAAATGAATTACATCATACCTGCGATCCATAGGAATAACTTGACTGCCATTCAAAGAAATAAAACCAAAAGAAATAAAATAATCCCCTGGACAAACCAAAAGTTCCTGAGTAAAAGATATATTAAGCAAGGTTCCGGGAGTCAATTCCGGTATATCAATGTTTTGATAATAAGTGTTGGTTATATATATATCTTCACCTTTAGCATCTTTGAGGGTCATGGCAACTAGTGGCTTGGCAACGAAGTCTTGCACCAGGATAGTTAGTCTAGCAACCATTTTTTCACAAGAAGTAAAAGTTAAAGTTGCTTCTCCTTGACTATTTTCTATATGTATTGCTTGAATCTCCGCTCTCCCATTACCATAGCGATATTCTAGTGGCTGACATTGACGAGATAAATGGTTGAAGGGTGAAGGTTCTGCCTCGTTGCTACTTAACTTGAGCTCTTGCTCTAAAATTTGCTGATCCTCTTCATCGGCAAATAAAGTCTTAGTATACCGATTGATAACCTGATTAGGCACGGCTTCGATAATTTTTTCACCTTGATTTAACAAGAGAGCGCTGTGGCAGTATCGCTTAATTAAATTACTATCGTGGGAGACAAATAAAATGGTTATACCTTTTTCTTGGAGCTCTTTCAGCTTGAGAAAACATTTTAATTGGAACTTGGCATCGCCTACGGAGAGAGCTTCATCAATGATCAAAATGTCGGGATTGACGTTGATGGCCACAGCAAATGCTAGTCTAATATACATCCCGCTGGAGTAGGTTGTGACCGGCTGATCGATAAAGTCGCCAATATTGGCAAAACTAGCGATTTGGTCAAATCTTTCTTCAATCTCCCTCTTGCTTAACCCCAGTAGTCTGCCATTAAAAAATACATTTTGTCTGCCAGTGAACTCTGGGTTAAACCCACTGCCGAGTTCGAGTAGAGCCGAAACCCGACCATTGACAACTACTTCTCCTGTAGTTGGGGTGAGGGTTCCTGCAATAATTTGCAGTAGGGTACTTTTTCCCGATCCATTTTGACCAACAATGCCAACGGTTTGCCCTTTGTGGATCTCCAGATTAATATCTCGCAGGGCCCAAAACTGCTCGGCTCTACTCTTACCTGGTAGTAAAATTTCCTTCAATCGCTCTATTGGGCGACTGTAGCGCTTAAAACACTTAGAAATGTTCTTCAGAGAAATTGCAATTTCACTCATTGAGTCATAACTCAAAAACTCACACCTTGATTAGCAGAAGGAGACACAGAAGCAGGAAACAGGAGGCAGCAGGCTGAGAGAACAGAGCGATATTGCTTATAGTATCTGCTTTTTCGTTTATTGTTAAGCAGCTTACTTATTTTCCCCAAGCTGTACTAGCTACAGACAGAGGAATCGTGCTCCTTTTCTGTAGAAATTTCGAGCCGATTGCCGTAGTCCTCAACACGAACGTGACCAGAGAAGCCATTAACCAAGACAGGTGTATCATGATCTTGGAACCAATTGCGAATTCTGGAGGAGCGATCGCTACACCATAAACCTTGCGGTGAAGGTACTAAAGCATATTTAGCTCCCACTTGTGCAAAAAATTCATTAGGAGCTACTCCTTCAGTACCATGGTGAGGAACATCTAAAACATCAGCAGCAAGTTCTTGGGAGTTTTTTGCTAAATAGTCGCCTATAGTATGATTCAAGTCTCCTGTAAACAAATATTGGTGTTGAGCGTGCTCTAGCTTAATAATTAGGGACATATCGTTGATGTCAGTTGTTCCCACTGGGGTATTAATACCATCAAAAGCATAAAGGATTCTGAGAGTAGCCTGGTTACCCAAATTAAAGGCTTGACCTGGATAGGCAGATTTTACCTTAGCTTGGTGTGCTTTAAGCATTTGATGATACTGTAGTACTTCCTCATAGTTACAACCCCAAGGAATTTCCTGGTCACAAATTTTCTTATCCGGTAGGTTAAAGTAAACTTCTTTAATTTTGATCCCAGCTTGTAGAATCGGTTCTATACCCCCATAATGGTCTCGGTGAGCATGAGTGACGAAGACCAAATCAAGATGATCGATTTGATTGGTTTGCAAAAATGGAATTAGTTGCTCCTGAGCCATTTCGGGATAACCAGCGTCAATCAACACGGTTTTACCTCGCTTCACCTGAATTAAGTGAGCATCACCTTGAACTGCTGTATTAACATTAACCATTGTCCATACCAGTTTTGGCTCCGATGGCTGGAAAAACCTACCAATCACTACAGTGGTGATGGCACAAAGACAAATAGCAAGAGCTATTGCCACAAATTTGGAGGTACTTAGCATTGGTCATCGAAAAATTGTACATATTATAAAGGCGGGTAAGCGCGACAATCTAGTGCAAGGAGGCAGGAGGCAGGAGGCAGAAGGCAGAAGGCAGGAGGCAGAAGGCAGGAGGCAGAAGGCAGGAGGCAGGAGGCAGTCCCGATGAAAAAATTTTTTCACCACCATGAATGAAAATCCGTCCCCGTGTCTCCGCGTCTCCGCGTCTCCGTGTCTATTTTCAGATTAGAGGTTTCTTCCAGGTTTTGGGATCGACTGTTTGGCGATAACGCTTCCAAGCGGTTGCGAGATCTCCATGGTGATAGTCATTCCAGGTTAAATGTAGATATGCTTGTCCTAGAAGACTCAGGTGAGGGGGATGGAAATATTGCTCTATATCAATGATTTCTTGGGCAACATGAGCAGATTCTTCCCATTGATAGTTAATCGCTCTCGCTAACATGAGATAATTGAGAGCAGTCACATGCCCTGGAAAAACGGTTAAAGCTTCCTCAAAAAACTCTGCTGCGATCGCGGCTCGGTAAGTGGGACTGGTTTCTAGTGACTGAGAGGTATCCAGGAAACTCCGCTTATAAGGGACTTGACGTTTATTTGAGAGGGGAGAGAGTTTGATGGAGGGAAACTGATGCCAAGCATCAACCCCTTGATTAATTAAAACCGAAGCAAGATAACCTCTAACTGGGATGAAATCCGGCTGAAGTTCCCAAGCTGCCTGAAAATCTACTTGTGCTTGTCCTAAATTACCCCCTCGATACTGTTCGAGTCC
>JAAHHL010000571.1 GCA_010672185.1 Caldora sp. SIO3E6
CTACAACGTGGGCATAGCGTGTATATCGATACCGGATTTGGTATAACAAGTAATAAGTAAGAACCACTTCCTGAAGCAAAACCTAGATAGTTGAGTGTAGGGGTTAAGCATTGGCGCTAGAACACCAATTTACTAACCAAAACTAGATGTAGGGGCGAAGCATTCGGCATTGTTGTCAACTTAAGCTAGGGATAGCTTAGCACTTAGCTTCCACAGCAACCCAGAGTTTAAACTCTGGGCTATAGCAGTCGCCAGGGCGGTTAAGACATTCTCAGGTAAGGTCAGTTAACAAGGGGCTTAAGCCCCTTGTCCTGGTCAGTTAACAAGGGGCTTAAGCCCCTTGTCCTAATCCCCTTGGCGGTTGCTATAATAGCTAAAGTCCACAAAGCGTGGACTAAAGATTTTTGAGCAGATTGAGTCATCTTTAGATGACTTGAGCTATTAGCAAGGAACTTAAGTTCCTTGTGGGGTAAGGATTTCACCTTAAGTTGACACCAATGAGCATTGGCGCTAGCATATTGCCTATTATAATCAAGATTTTTGTCCGCTAATGCTTAATCCTTCGGGGATTTATGTAAGAAGTCTATTGGTGACAGATTACAGGCAAGATGCCTGTTCCACAGATTACTTACAGGCAAGATGCGAAGGAAGTTCCACTCATAACTGATGATTGAATGATGTGCTTTCACCAGATGCATTTTAGTTTACCTACCACCTACTTCTGCTTCAACACCAGCAAAGTAATATCATCGAAAACTTTTTGAGAGCCAATATGTCGTCGCACATCATCAATTACCGCTTGTTTAATTGCCTCTGCCGATAGGGAAGAGTTACCTCTGACCACCTCACATAATTTCTCTAGTCCGTATTGCTCTTGATTGATATTAAATGCTTCTGTAATGCCATCGGTATACAATACCACCACATCCCCGGAATTTAGTTGCACCTGTTCTTGAGCAATAAAGTCGCTAATCTCCTCCTCTAAACCCAGGGGAAAACCTAGCTCACTGGTATCAAGACACTCTACTTGAGAGTCAGCACGTACTATAATTATCTCTTCATGTTGACCACTTACCGTTAATCTACCATCAGCATATTCGAGCAGAGAGAGAGTCAGATTTTTATAGGGATTGATACGCTGAACGTTCCGATAAATAGTACGGTTGAGAATATCTAAAAATTGTACAGGGTCAGTTTGATTACTTTCTTGTAAAGTGCGGACAGCGGTTTGCGCCATAAGCATTACCACTCCACTTTCTAACCCATGTCCGGTAACATCACCAATGCTAATTTGTACTTTACCATCCTGGTGCATCACATCATAGTAGTCGCCGCCTACTTCATCCGCCGGTTCCATAAATCCGGCAATTTCTAACCCTTCAATTGCCTCTAATTCCGACTGCTTGGGTAAAACCATCTGTTGTAGTTGCTTGGTTACTTCTAACTCCGCACTCAGACGGAGATTTTCCTCTTGGAGTTTTTCATTGAGGGCAATAATTTCCTGGTTTGCTCTTGCGAGTTGGGCAGTACGTTCTTTTACTTTGTCTTCTAGGGTTTGATAAAGACGGGCATTTTCAATGGAGATGGCAGCTTGGGCAGTGAGGAGGTTGAGGACTTCGAGACGATCTGAGGTGAAGGCTTCTGCGGTAAGATGATTTTCCAGGTAAAGGATGCCAATTAATTTTCCTTGGTTGAGGATGGGAGTGCAACAGAGACTTTGGGGTGAGTTTTGGCTCAGGTAGGAGTCTCGGGCAAAAGTTGTATCTTGTTCAACGTTGTTGATCAGCAGAACTTGTTGCGTCCGTTTAACAGTATTAATAATGTTACTGGGTAGGTTGTCATTTTGCCCCAGGGGAATGGTGGATAGGGAACAACTGTTGCTAACACATTGGGCAACAATTTCCCAGACGCCGGAGTTGTTCAAAATCAAGGTTCCGGCATCAGCTCCAGCATTTTCAAGGACAATGTGCATCAATTTCGAGAGCAAGGCATCAAGTTCTATTTCCTCAGAGAGAGCTTGAGAGGCTTTGATAGCAGAGTTTAGATCGAGCACAGAAGTCGCACCGGTGACTTTGCCCAAAGTTTTAGTGTCGGCAGTAAGGTTACTAGGAGTCAGAAGTGATTCGGATTGTTGAAAAATAGGGCTTAGGAGTTGGGGATATTGCTCTTCTAGTTGTTCCGTTTTCACCTTAGCTCCCCATCGAGCATAGCAATAGTAGGCTTCTTGCATATAACCAGCGGCGACTTTAGTTTTACCCCAGTCAAGGTAGAATTTGGCTGCTAGTTCGTTGGCAAGGGCTTCTTCTTGGATATACTCTTGTTCTTGTGCTCCGGAAATAGCCTCGTCGTATCGCTCCATTGCTGCCATTTTTTCACCCAATACCCGATGTTTTTCGGCTTCTACTAAATGCCATTTGTGTAAATTATTTTCCGGGGCATGAACTGCCACATTCTTCAACACTTTCTGACTAGCTGCAACTTTTTCCAGGAGAACTTGGTGCTCCGTTTGGGGATAGGAAGGTATCTCAGCTAGTATCACCAACGATAGGTAGAAGTAAAAAAGGGTATATAATGGCGTTGCGGTAGCTCCTGCTATAAATTTTTCTGCATTGCCAATATTTTGCAATGCTTGACTATAGTCTTGCAATAAATAGCAAAGCACTAAACGAGTTATATAAAAATAAGATAAAGTCGTTACATCGTTAGCCTGCTGGTGAAGAGGCAGCATCTTCCTTTCATCATAAACTTCACCCACCAAAACACAAGGATCTTGAGATCGTCCCAACAAATTATGGATTGCCTGAAGATGTATATCAACCCAGTTTTTACAAATCCTCCTTTTGATGCGTTCTAAAGCTTTGCTATTGGCCGACACTTCCTTTGCCAACTCGGATAATTCTTTGCCACATAGATAGCTATAGATTGAGTAAAATGTGATTCCATAAGCGGCAAATTCAAGATTTCCAGTTTCTAAACCAACTGAATAGACCTCCTCCTTCAAGTCTCTGAGAGTGTTTCTGAGGTGCTCTTTAAAAGGTTTGACATGAGTATTAACAATGCTATGAGGTGAAGCATTAACTAGATTGTTTCTTAGCAATAATTTTAATGCAAGTTTACCAAATTGATAGCCAATTTCAATATCGCTACCACCACCACATAATGCTAAACCTTGTAGAGAGTAAGAATAAGCCGAGTCTGGTGCATTCCCATATTGGAGGGATAAATTTACTTGTTCAAAAATAACTAATGACGCCAATTTTGGCTTAGATTTGTAAGTAGAAGGGAGCACACTGACGAGAATTTTTATTGCTACCAGCGCAGTCGGATCAGTCATTACAGGTAGATCGATTAAGCTACTGGGATGACGCCCGCCCAAGTTGGCTCTTACTTCATCCAACCACAGTGCAACGTCAGAATCATCTGGTTCTTGAGGAAACTTACGGATACCGAGCTTGCCGAGAATAATCATTGCTGTATCAATTGCTTCCTGAAAGCGACTTTGAGCTTGTAGTCCCTGGAGTATAACTTCATAAATTTTGATAGTATCGAGTAAATCTCGGGATTCTTTTAATCCTACATTGGCTAGTTGCTCCATCTTTTCAAAGTCACCATTAAGATAGGCGGACTCCGTGGCGGACTCGTACAAGGCTAAAGTTATCTCATACTGCTGCTTCCAGCTATTTTCTGGTAACAATTCTATCCCCAACAACAAATATTTGCTAGATGCGGCGAAAGCCGTGGCATTTTTGGCCTTAATTCCCGCTTCTAAATTCAGTTCGCATAGCTGTTTTTTCTCTTGAGGTTGAACAATTAAACTCACTCCCGTATTGAGGTGATTAACAATATCAAATAGTTGCTTTTCCCGCTCTTGTGCTGATGTATTTTCTAGAAGCAATCGACCAATGGTTAAATGGGTTGTCTGTTTTTGCTCTTCTGGAATCAGGAAGTAAGCTGCTTGTTGTACCCGGTCATGTAAGAAACGATACCCTACTGTTACTGTTGTCTGTGCGGCCTCTTCTATATCCCCTTGAAAAAACTTATAGGCTTCACTAATAGGTAAAATAAGTCCTTCTTGTAGAGCCCTCCAAATATCAGTAGCAACCCCTTCAGAAGACTCTTCACAAATCACCGCCAAAGTTTCTAGCTCGAACTGGTTACCAATACAAGCAGCCAGTTTCAAAACATTTTGGGTTGCACTGGGCAATTTTCGCAAGCGTCCAGCCATAAATTCCACCACATCATCGGTGAGCGTTGCATCCCTTACTTGCACTAAATCGCATTCCCAATAGCCTAAATCTAGATTAAACTTAATCAGCCCATCAATCTGTAATCCTTTCAAGAACTGAGTTGTAAAAAACGGATTGCCTTTGGTTTTTTGATAGACTAATTCCGTTAGGGGTTGGGCCAGCTGTTCGCTACAATGGAGAGCGTCTGCCACCAATTGATTGATATGATTTTGAGTTAATGGCTCTAGGGTTATGGTGGAAATTACCGCTTGATTTTTCCTCAATTCTGCTAAACTCAGCATCAAGGGATGGGCTGGAAATACTTCATTGTCTCGATAGGCTCCCAGAAGCAATAAGTAATCTAGATTACTATCACCCATTAATACTTCCATCAAATTGAGGGAAGCTAAGTCTGCCCATTGCAAATCATCTAAAAACATTACTAGGGGATGTTCTGGGCTTGTCAAGGAGGTAATGAACTTGCCAAAAACCAAGTTAAAGCGGTTTTGGGCTGCACTTCCCGATAGTTCTGACACCAGGGGTTGTTTGCCAATAATCTGTTCTAGTTCAGGAATCACATCAATAATTACCTGACCATTTGGCCCTAGTGCTTCGGTGATTTTCGCTTTCCAATTGGCTAAATCCGCATCTGATTCCCCCAGCAATTGTTTCATCAAGTCTCGAAATGCTTGCAAGAAGGCACTAAAGGGAAGATTGCGATTAAATTGGTCGTATTTTCCTTTAATAAAGTAGCCTCTCTTCTTGACGATTGGCTTATGCACTTCGTTAACAACAGCAGTTTTCCCAATCCCGGAAAACCCTGCCACCAGCATCATTTCCACCCCCCTATGTCCCCCCACCCCCTTATGTCCCTCCACCCCCTGATTAAGGGGGGAGGGGGATAGGGATTCAGGGGTGAACGAAATATGAGGTGGCATTTCCATTCTCCGCGTCTCCGTGTCTCCGCGTCTCCGCGTCTGTTGACTCTTTTCCCCACCCCTTTTTTCGCTCACCCGGGATTCAGGGGGGTTAGCTACCCGCTCGAAGGCATCTAGCAGGGTTTGTACTTCCGCTTCCCTTCCGTAGAGCTTTTCCTGAATCAAGAAGCGATCGCAAGCATC
>JAAHHL010000572.1 GCA_010672185.1 Caldora sp. SIO3E6
GGAAGCATAAATTTCCTCAAGAGTGCCATACTCCTTGAGCAATTTAACTGCCGTCTTATCCCCAATTCCTTTAACTCCAGGAATATTGTCCACAAAGTGCTTTGTAATCTACCACCTGTGCTGGGGTAATACCTAGCTTGGCGACAACATCCTCTGAATTAAATTCTACTGGTCCAGTATCACTACTGCGCCGCCAAAAGGAACTATCGAGATACAAAACAGTAATCGCTTTTTCGGGGTCAACCAGCTGAAATAAATCGCGATCGCCGGTTAAAATTTTGACCTGATAACCTGTATCACTAGCACGATGAGCTAAGGTTGCTAAGACATCATCCGCCTCAAAGCCAGGAGCCCTTAATACAGGTACTCTTAAGCCTACCAGCAATTCCTGGAGATTTTTTAAATCGGGGATAAACTCTTCCGGAGTTTCTTCCCTCCCCGCCTTATAATTTTTATCCGCTTCATGGCGAAATGTAGGCTCTTTGGTATCGAAAGCCACCGCCATCGATTGGGGTTGTTCGGAACTTATCACTTCTACCAGGGATTTAAGAAAGCCGAAACACACACTAGTAGGAATCCCTGTAGTCGTGCGCAGTCCCCCATCTCTTCCTTTCGCAAAGGCAAAGTAAGAGCGAAACGCTAAGGAATGACCGTCAACAAGGATCAGTAGAGGTCTTGCTACTGTTGAGGATTGGGACTGGGGAGCAGGGGTAGATTGAAGCATTGCTTCATTTTAACTTAAACCTGCCGTAATACGGAAACCGTAGGGGCGCACCGACGTGCATTGGTGTCAACTTAAGGTGAAAAGCGCTTGAAGCTGGGGAGCGGAGGAGCGGAGGAGCGGAGGAGCAAGAGAATGCTCCTGTTGCTGGCTCTTTTTACTGTTAATCAGGTAGGGTAACGCCACCCGCTCTCTCTGAGAAAGTAGAACATCTCGAAAGCATCAATTGGCAATGGTTGTGGCTTAAGTTGACACTAATGACCGACGTGCGCCCTTATTGCATGTACTCCCATTACTATTTTTCCTATCTACCCCTTGTACCTTGGCGTCATTTGTTGGTATTCTTTTACATAATGTGATAGGTGTGCTCCTGTAAGGAAATTATTACAGGCAGGATGCCTGTTCCACAAGTTTTTCAGTTATTACAGGCAGGATGCCTGTTCCACAAGTTTTTCAGTTATTACAGGCAAGATGCCTGTTCCACAAGTTTTTCAGTTATTACAGGCAGGATGCCTGTTCCACAAGTTTTTTATTTATATAGAGTATTTGCAAAGTCAAGTTGAGATAATTTCTGGTAGGCTTGCTCAATTACCCCCTTACCCCGGAGAAAACCAGTATTGGCACCAGGACAGATGTAGTGCAAATTTTCCGGTGAGAAGCGCTCTATCAAAGACTCAACCTGCCGCATCTGTCTCAACCAGTGAAAAGTTTTAGATGTTTTTAAGGGTATTGGCTCCCCTTGCTGATTCGGCAGCAAATGACGTCCAGAAAACAGAGTACCTCCTGTAACAGCGTAGTAAAGACAAGAGGAGCCAGGAGAATGACCGGGAGTCCAAATAGCATAACAACTATCGGAGAAGATAAACTCATGGTGAAAGGGTGTCACCTCCAATCCAGGCAACAGGTAGGCTTCTTGCTCTTGAATAAAAATTCGGCAGCCAAAAGTATCCTGAATTTCCTTTGCTCTACCAATGCCTCCTCTATGGGTAAGGAAAAGTGACGATACCCCGCCTTGTTCCCTTAAAAATTGTTCATTAGTTTGATTCCAGGCTGGACAATCGATCAGAAAATTAAGTCCATTTTCTACAATAAAATAAGCTGTGCCACCCAAAGTATCGCGATTGGGTGGAAAAGCAAAAATGTTGTTGAGGATAGCTTGTGGTGTTTTAGTGGCAGTGGTTCGCTGATTTAAGGGTGAACTTTGAGAAGGAACGAAGTTGTTTTCTTTTGAGGAATCAAATTGCACAATACTGGTAGGTTGGTAGTTTATAGCAGATAAAACGGAATTTTGTCCAGATCACTCCTTTACACACATTAACTTTGCTCTATAGTTATGGAACTCTCGTTGCTCCTAATTTTACTGGGTTTGCTACTAGGTCTGATCACCTACTTCACTCTTCAAAGAAGTGTTGCTAGGATCACTAGGACACCAGTCTGGCTTTTGTGGCTGGTGATGATGACACCACTACTGATTTTCAGTGGTTGGACTTTGCTCTACCAGGAGCCACCGCCACAAAACTTGATCCTCGGTGCAATTGTAGTCTGTCCATTGTTATACTGGTTGCTACTCCAGTGGGGGCGTCGAGAGCCTAAAGAGGTAGGAGCAAAGGAAAACTCAGTTCCCAGTGCAATTACAGATACTCAACCAACGGAGCAATCCATAGTGGAGGAATCCAAACTGCGTCCCATCAATAAGCAAGAAGAAACTGAACTGAGAAATTGTTTCCCCTGGGGAGTCTATTATCTCCAGAATCTTGAGTATAGACCCCAAGCTGTCCTCTGTCGCGGTAAGCTACGCACCACTCCTGAAAAAGCATACCAGACAGTGCGGAAAAATATTGAGGCAGAATTTGGCGATCGCTTCTTTTTAATCTTTCAAGAAAGCCTTAATGGTAAACCTTTCTTTGCTTTGGTGCCGAATCCCCAAGCGCAACTGCAAGTAGAGTATAAGTCTCAATCAGTGACCAAACCAGGCTTAGCCTTGGGACTGCTCTTGATTACCCTGTTTACCACCACTGTAGTAGGAGCGAATCTCGTCGGGGGGACAGATTCACAATCTGATCCCACAGAATTACTCCAAGGACTACCCTATGCTGTTTCCCTAATGGCAATTCTCGGTATCCATGAATTGGGTCATTATCTAGCGGCGATATACTATAAAATACGCACAACCTTACCCTACTGCATTCCCATACCCTTTATACCTCCTGGTACATTGGGGGCATTTATTCAGATGCGATCGCCTGTACCTCACCGTAAAGCCTTATTTGATATCGGTATTGCTGGTCCTCTAGCAGGTTTAATCGTAACTATACCGCTGTTACTCTGGGGACTCGCTAACTCCCAAGTGGTTGATCTGAGTGAAGAATCGAGGCTGTGGACGTTTGAGTCCCTTAATCCACGATTTTCTTTTTTGCTTACCTTACTTAGTAAATTGGCATTAGGTTCTCAATTAACATTGAATACGGCAATTAATCTTCATCCCGTAGCCATAGCTGCTTACATCGGTTTAATTGTCACCGCCTTCAATTTAATGCCTATAGGCCAACTTGATGGTGGTCATATCGTTCATGCTATGCTCGGACAAAGAACGGCTGTAGCCATTGGGCAGATCACCAGATTTTTGATGCTGTTACTAGTCTTGCTAGAGAGAGATTTGTTGATTTGGGCAGTTATCTTATTATTTATGCCAGTAGTAGACGAGCCGGCCTTGAATGATGTCTCTGAACTGGACAACTGGCGAGATGCCCTGGGATTTCTCGCTCTAGTGATTTTAGTGAGTATTGTTCTACCACCACCAGGCACAATTACCCAATTGTTAAATATTTAACCCTACGACGGTGATGCTAAAAACCCGTTCCTCAAAGCAGTAGGGACGGGGATTAATGATTGCTGTATAAGGGTGGAAGCTATACTAGACAAAGGATTTTAAAGATTTTTACTAATATCTAATACCTATGGTAACCGGAAATTATGACTTATTATTTAGCTACTACCAAATAAAAAAACACTGGTTAGACTGGAGACAATATGCTCTGGGGTCATTCACCCTTTGTCCTCCCCAACCTCCTAGAGCCAAGGATTGTTAAATATGTCTAAAGCAAAAACCTCTCAATTTCATCAACCACCGCCCAATTTATCTAATATCGATATCAGTAAAGAACCTGGGGAAACTTCAGAATTTAACGTGGTTCATTGGTTAATTGTTACTGACAACAAAGGAGAAAGAAGATATCCTTTGGGAGGAAAAGTCTATTCTATTGGCAGAGACTCTAATGCAGACATCTGTCTCTTTTCCATGTTTGTGTCTCGCCGACATGCAACTTTGGTGCGACAAAAGCGCAAGGACGGCAGTTACAATTACCAGATTGTTGATGGTGATCTCGAAGGCAGACTCAGTGCTAATGGTATTATGATTAATGGTCGTAAACTTCTAGCACCTAAGATTGAAAACAAACTGGCAGCCCAAAATCTCAAACATCAGGATATGATCGTTTTCGGAGCTGGGGTAAGCGCCACCTATCACCGGCTAGACCGACAACAGAGACCAGCAGAGAGCCAGAGTGGATCATTAGATCCCTTAGATGATATTACCCTAATTGACCCTAGCATGATTGATTTAGAAGATTAATATTTTTATAGCAGTTACCAAGGCGATTAGGACAACGCGAAATGCTGAAGCCTTTACCTGTCAAACTCTTGCCTTCTGCCCGGGTGAGCGAAATTTTGCGTGGGATTTCCATTCTCCGCGTCCCCGCGTCCCCGCGTCTGGTGCGTCTACTGACTCGTTTCCCCACTCCTTTTTTCGCTCACCCCTTCTGCCCTCTGCCCTCTGCCTTTTGCTATAAAATCTATTTTGAGGATGCAAGGCTGGGAAGGAATAATGGAGCAACAGACAATTCAAGTAATTGGTGGTGGACTTGCTGGTACAGAAGCCGCATGGCAGATTGCCCAGGCAGGGATATCAGTGGTACTGTACGAGATGCGACCGATGCGCCTTTCTCCTGCCCATCACACAGGAGAGTTGGCAGAATTAGTGTGTAGTAACTCTTTTGGTGCTCAATCGAGCGATCGCGCGGCGGGTTTGTTGCACGCGGAACTACGGCGTCTCGGTTCAATAATTATTGGTAAGGCAGATGAACATGCGGTTCCCGCTGGAGGAGCCTTGGCAGTAGATAGAGCCGTATTTAGCCAAGAATTGACGGAAACTCTTGCCAATCATCCCCTGATTGAGTTGCGTCGGGAAGAAATAACCCATATTCCTCCTGAGGGTGTAGTAGTTCTCACTACAGGACCTCTCACTACTCCGGCTTTAGCTGAAGACTTGCAGCGCTTTACTAGTATGGAATACTTCAGCTTTTTTGATGCCGCTAGTCCGATTGTAGTAGGAGAATCGATTAATCGTGAAATTGCTTTTATGGCTTCCCGCTATGACAAAGGAGAAGCCGCTTATCTCAACTGTCCGATGAATCGGGAGCAGTATCTGCACTTTTGGCAGGAACTCTGTGCGGCGGAACAAACTGAGTTGAAGGACTTTGAGCAAGAAACCGCCAAATTCTTTGAAGGCTGTCTACCGATTGAAGAGATGGCGCGGCGAGGGGAAGATACCATGCGCTATGGTCCTTT
>JAAHHL010000573.1 GCA_010672185.1 Caldora sp. SIO3E6
TCGTAGGCGGTGGTATGGGGCGTACCCATAATAAGGAAGAAACTTTTGCCCGGTTGGCTGATCCCCTTGGCTATGTCGAAACAGATGATGTCTACGACTTGCTCAAGGCAATTGTAGCGACTCAGAGAGATTATGGCGATCGCGTCAATCGCCGTCATGCCAGGATGAAATATCTACTCCATGATTGGGGTGTTGATAAGTTCCGGGCAACTGTTGAAGGTTACTTTGGTAAAGAAATCGCCCCTAATAAATCCCTACCACCCTTCAAGTACCAAGACTATCTGGGGTGGAACGAACAAGGAGATGGTAACCTATTTCTAGGTATTTCCATTGAAAATGGTCGAGTGAAAGATGAGGGCAATTTCCAGCTGAAAACGGCTCTGCGGGACATTACTAAGCAGTTTGCTCTACCAATGCTGCTGAGTGCCAACCATAACGTCATTCTCTACGAAATTGAACCTTCCCAAAAGCAAGAGATTGAGAAGATTCTTGAGCAGCGTGGTATCCAAATTACCCCAGAAGGAATTGAACCATTGGTGCGTTATTCAATGGCTTGTCCCGCACTACCCACTTGTGGCTTGGCGATTGCGGAATCAGAACGAGCTCTCCCAGGAATGGTAGAGAGGATTCGGGTTCTGCTGGATAAACTGGGTTTAGAAAAAGAACATTTTGTTATTCGGATGACTGGCTGCCCCAATGGCTGTGCCCGACCTTATATGGCAGAGTTAGGATTTGTTGGTAGCTTACCAGGAAAATATCAAGTTTGGCTTGGTGGTTCACCAAATCAGACGCGGTTGGCACAACCTTATGTAGAGAGAATGCCAGCTGAAGAGTTGGAAACCTTTCTTGAACCAATTTTGGTCTACTTCAAGCAAGAGCGTCAAACCGCCGAAGAAAGTTTCGGAGATTTTTGCGATCGCGTTGGCTTTGATGCCATCCGTAAATATACTGTTACCTATCAATCTGGTGCTAGTTTAGGGAATGAAGAAGAAATTGGTAAGCCAGCTAAGAAAAAAGATGTCGGCAAAAATCGCCGTCATCGGGTAAGATTGCGGGATGACCTCCACGCTCGTCTCAAAGCAGCGGCGGAGCAGCAAGGCAAAACGATGACAGAGATTGCATCAGAAGCATTGGAAGCTTATTTAGAGAAAATTTCCTCTTAGGGGTAGAAGTCAGGAGGCAGTCCCTAGAGCACCGATTCACTAATCATGGGGTGAGCTTTCATTCCTGTGTGGGGAGTGTGGGGAGTGTGGGAGGTGTGGGGAGATAGGAACAGCTGAAAGTATTGATTTGTCGTTTTTCAATTCGCCAACTTTTATTACTGAATCGGTGTTCTAGGAAAAATTTTGTCATCCCCAGGTTATGAAAGTAGGCTGTTGCCTACTCAGATATCCGCAAAGTAGTCCCAGATGCTTTTGGCAACGGGATAGAGGGTGTAGTAGTTCACCCAGTCAAGATTACTCTGGCAAACTAATTTCAGCGTTTTTCTGCAAAATTAGGAACTATAATCTCCTTATTCGTTAAGTCCTCCTCTTTAATATGGCTCGCTTAAAGATTATTAACAAATTTGACAGCAGTTTTGTTCTCGATTCAACAGCTCGAAGCACGTTATTTAGTCTGTTAACTAGTGAAAGCTTTCTAAGCCAAGTAACGGAACAGATCAAATGGCAAAAAGCTGAGTTTACAGAATTACTTTTTCAGCCAGTTCCTTACACTACAGCTGCTCCCAAGGGTATGCCACCGGAGTTGGAAAAGTATCACGATTCTGAAGATTACGTCATCATCAACGTACCACCTAACTTTATGTTCAAGGCTAAAATCTTCAACCCTAGCCGCCTCTGTGCTATTTATCGCAAAATTGCCTAAAAGTTTTGAGAAACTAATGACCACTGACAGCCAAACACCTTCTCTTAATGAGTTAGATTATCTACCATATCTAGACGATACAGGTAATTTACCTGAAGCATTGCAACAAAAAATTGGCATTTATGCTATTTTTGATCAAGATAAAACCCTGCAATTTGTTGGCTATTCCCGCGATATTTATCTCAGCCTGAAGCAACATTTAGTACGAAAACTCTCAGCTTGTCACTGGCTCAAAGTACAAACGATTGCTAAACCTAATCGTACCCAATTAGAAAGTACGAAGCAGGCTTGGATTGAGGAAAATGGTACTACTCCTCCAGGAAATGGTTTAGAGGAAGCAGTTTGGAACCAACCGATTGATGCTAAACCAACGATGACGGAGGAAGAGCAGGTGAATTATGAGAACAGTGATGAATTGATGAAATCAAAGCTGTTGAAAAAAATTGCACGGCGAGTTGAAGCACAAATTTTAGAAGAGTTGCAATCCCGTGGTGTGCAGACAGAAATTCGTTTTAACCCCAAGCTGAAAGAAAAAGGTTTACTTGATCTAAAGTGATTGGTTATTGGTCATTAGTCATTGGTTATTAAGACAAAGGACAAATAACAAAGGACAAAAGACAAACAACAAATAACAATTAATCAGTAGGAGGAATAATATATTCAGAAGAATACTCTTCTGCTTGTCCAGAAATAACCAAGGCTTGATAAATCATAGCAGCTACCTCTGCACGAGTGGCAGGTTGATTAGGATTAAGGGATTCTGGGTTAGGATGGTTCACAACCAAACCTGATTGAGTAGCAGTCGCTATTTTCTCTATTGCCCATTGAGGAATCTGTTCCTTATCCTGATAGATACCTATAGTTTCTTCTGGTGTGGATGGTGGAGTAGTTTCTAGTCCACTAATTAGGGCAACTAGAACTTGCACACGAGGAACCTGCTCATCAGGGCGGAAAACTTCTCCTGGATATCCTTTCATAAATCCAGTCTTAACCGCTTCATCGATCGCGGGACTTGCCCAATAATCAGCTGGTAAATCCTGAAAATTGATCGTGTCTTTGGTATTGGCTTTATCAAATACATTTTGGATGATGGCAGCCAACTCTGCTCTTGTTACTGGTTGATTCGGCTTAAAACTTTGATCAGGAAAGCCACGAAGAATTTGCTGCTCAGAAAGAACAATGATGAAATAATTTGCCCAGTGATCTTCAGGAACATCAGAGAATTCAATCGCTTCTGCTGGTGCAGTTGGTCTGGCAGTAGGAGATGCGGTAGGTGCTGTTGTCGGAGCGATCGCAGCAGGAGATTCTACAGTGGCTCCAGTATCTTCACTTTCGGGTGTAGACCCTGGTGAAGTTGTATCAAAAATTGCTTCCGGCGATGGTTCATCCTCACTATCTGATGGCTCATTGTCATCATCGAGATTAGCAGTTGTATCCAGCGATGCTTCATACTCACGATCTGATAGTTCACTATCACTACCGAGATTAGCCGTTATTTCCGGCAGTGTTAGAAGCTCACCATCACTATCCAAACCAGGAATGGCTGGAAGTGATACTGTTTCTTCTCCAGGAGTTGTGGGTAAAGAAGCTGTCTTCGGCAACTTTAGGGAAATTTGGGATTCTTTGAAGCTAAATTCTGCATCTCTTCTACCCAATACCCAGGAGAAGATAAAGATAATTGTCGTGAAAGCAACAATAATCCCAATCCACTCATCCCAGTTCAGGATGTTTCTGCGAGGTGATGGTGGTTCCTGAGGAGGAGACGGTAGCTCAGGAGGAGATAATAGTGGTTCCGGAGGAGATAATGGTGGTTCCTGAGGTGATGATGGTGGCTCCGGAGGTGACGATGATGGTTCCGGAGGTGATGAGTTTGACATAACAGGTTATGGCTGGCCAGCATCCAAATTAAACCACAGGAAGGGTGATTTCGGGTAATTTTTGAGAATTGTTTCAAGTGGAAGTAATAAGATGATGACAAATTAGGCAACAGCTCATCTGGCAACAGTGTCTATCGTTGGGTGTGTTAGCGTTTGCGCAATATTCCGAAGGAAAGCGGACGCTGCTAAGGAGTGGGGAAACTAGTCAGCAGACACGGAGACGCGGGGGTGAGCGAAAAAAAGGGTGGGGAGCGGAGGAGCTAGGGAGCTGGGGAGCTGGGGAGCTGGGGAAGAAGAGAGAACTGATAATTTTTGGATACAACGCTCAAGAAATCCCACCCAAAATTTCGTTCACCCGAAACGCGGAGACAATGTTAAGAAACATCAAGATTGAATAAGATTATTAACTTACTCGTTACCTAAATTAATATTTTCGCTACTATATATAAAGTACAATCTTTATTTGGCTAAAAGTGAATCATTTAATTAGAGTGGTTGGATCAGCCCTCAAGCAACTAACCTCTGTTTTGCTAATGTGGATCTTTACAGCGATTGCTTTCGTATTTTTGGCAATTTCGACTGTCTTGGTGAGTGTGATGTCATTAGCCACAGAGGTATTTGCATATTTGAAAGATTATCCCAAATTGACCGAATCAAAAGCGGTAAAGCAAAGTAGCGTGCAAGAATAATATATAGACCACATTGATATCCTAAATGCGGCAATCGATGGTGTGGGCAAAATCGCCATCAGTGTCTACGGAAAATGTTTGCTCTGACATTTTTAAGGTTCTGTCACCAAAAGTACTTAGATGACTTCCTATGCGACGATAATTACTCCCGTCTATACTCTCTGCATAGAGGAAAAAGCGGGCACTTCTAGTTCTGATATCTCGAATATCAGTAGCTAGTACAAGGCTTTGATTGGGTGGGAGTGTCCACCAACCTAAAGTTACCCAATTGTCAGTCGTGTCTTGAATTCTAACTGCTAGCTTCAGAGGGTGACGGCATTGACTATTGAAGACAATTTTTCTCCCTGGAATATAACTAGGTGAAGTAAAAATTTCTGCTTCTGGTTTGGCGCATATAACTAGAGGCTTGTTTATCTGCCACCGTACCCAACAGCGTTGAGCCTTGGCAATCTTAGGCGGCATTGACAAAAATGTTACTGTAGACAAGAAACAAGCAATAACAACTGCTCGGAGTTTCATCTTTTTACTCGATAGTTTCTAATCTTCCTCCTCTTAGAGTACTGATAGCAAAAGAAATTGCTTGACCGGAGGGAGGAATAGCCAGGTGAGTGCTACCTTCATCAACTAGATGAGCTTGCCAACTAGAGCCAAGCTGTACTCCTGCTACCCTACCATAAATAAGTTGACCGCCTACTTGATGATACTGTGGGTCAATTAAGCGAGGGGTCTGACCCTTCATACTGCTCAACTGATGAAATGGCAAGACTTTTAAAGCTTTGTCCAACAATTTTCCTTTGCTAATGAATTAAACTCAACGGCTCGACAGGCTGCCGCTGACAGAGCATGGTCATCGATTTCTCGCTTTTTTGATAATTGCCAGAAAAAAGTTCCTGGCAAGAAAGGTTTTCC
>JAAHHL010000574.1 GCA_010672185.1 Caldora sp. SIO3E6
TGTAGATTGTAGGGGCGTAGCATTTGAGCGATAATTTAAGCACTCCAGACCCAAGTATAACTATCCAAATGCTACGCCCGGTAGCCTTAGGTAGTTGTTATATCACGTTCGGATAAACATCAGAATATATTTCTGAGACCATCATAATTAGGTACTAGGTGTTAGGTAGTAGATTGTAGGGGCGTAGCATTTGGGCGATAATTTAAGCCCTCTAGACCCAAGTATAACTATCCAAATGCTACGCCCAGTAGCGTTAGGTAGGTGTTATATCAAGTTCGGATAAACATCAGAATATATTTCTGAGACCATCATAATTAGGTACTAGGTGTTAGGTGGTAGATTGTAGGGGCGTAGCATTTGGGCGATAATTTAAGCGCTCCAGACCCAAGTATAACTATCCAAATGCTACGCCCAGTAGCGTTAGGTAGTTGTTATATCACGTTCGGATAAACATCGAAGTAGAGACGCGCCATGGCACGTCTCTACAGGGTGGCACATAACATTGCTTAGATATTGGTTTGTCCTTTGTCCTTAGTAGAAATCAACTTAACTACTAATGACTAACAACCAATAACCAACAACAAATGTGTCCTTAATAGTCAAAATCGCCACCCATGCCAGCACCGGCAGCAGCACCTTCCTTAGGCTCAGGCTTTTCTACCACGATACACTCAGTGGTGAGCACCATACCAGCGATGGAAGCTGCATTTTGCATGGCAGAACGAGTTACTTTTGCTGGATCAACAATACCAGCATCGAACATATTGACAAATTCATTGCTTGCTGCATTGAAGCCAATATCGAATTCCTTCTCTTTGATTCGCTCAGCAATGACAGCACCATTTTGGCCAGCATTTTCGGCAATCCGCTTTAGAGGGGCTCCCAAAGCACGGGCAACAATCTGAGCTCCGATCAGTTCTTCACCAGCTAGCTTTTCCTGAGCGTAGGCTTCTAGATTAGGAGCTAGGTGAGCAAGGGTAGTACCACCGCCAGGAACAATTCCTTCCTCTACAGCTGCTTTAGTTGCATTGATGGCATCTTCTAAGCGTAGCTTGCGGTCTTTCATTTCGGTTTCAGTAGCAGCACCGACTTTGACTACTGCAACACCACCAGCTAGTTTCGCCAGACGCTCTTGAAGTTTTTCTTTGTCGTAGGAAGAATCAGTTTCCTCGATTTGACGGCGAATCAGATCACAACGACTCTTGACATCTGCTTCATTACCTTCAGCAACAATGGTGGTGTTGTCCTTGGTGATGGTGAGACGACGAGACTTGCCTAGCATTTCCAACTTGGCGTTTTCTAACTTGAGACCTGCGTCTTCGGTAATTACTTGACCACCGGTGAGAACAGCAATGTCTTCCAGCATAGCCTTACGGCGATCGCCAAAGCCAGGAGCTTTAACCGCTGCTACATTCAGTACACCCCGTAGGCGGTTAACTACTAGGGTTGCCAGAGCTTCTTTCTCGATATCCTCAGCAATAATAACTAAGGGTTTGCCAGAACGAGCAACTTGTTCTAGCACTGGTACGAGGTCTTGTACTAGAGTGATTTTTTTATCGGTGATCAGGATAAAAGGCTCATCTAGAACTGCTTCCATCCGCTCAGTGTCAGTGGCGAAGTAGGGGGAGATGTAGCCTTTGTCAAAGCGCATCCCTTCAGTGATTTCCAATTCTGTGGTCATGGACTTCCCTTCTTCGAGGGAAATAACCCCTTCTTTACCCACTTTGTCCATCGCATCAGCAATCATCTGACCGACTTCTTCGTCATTACCGGCAGAAATAGAACCGACTTGAGCGATCGCTTTAGAATCTTCTATCTGACGAGCATGTTCGGCAATCTTTTCTACCAAGTAGCCAGTAGCTTTATCAATGCCGCGCTTGAGGGCAATGGCGTTGGCTCCAGCAGCCACATTACGTAAGCCTTCTTTGACCATCGCGTGAGCTAAAACAGTCGCTGTGGTAGTTCCATCACCAGCCGCATCATTGGTTTTGGAGGCTGCTTGCCGAATCAAAGAAACACCGGTGTTCTCAACGTTGTCTTCGAGTTCAATTTCTTTGGCGATTGTTACACCATCATTGACGATTTGAGGTGCGCCAAACTTTTTCTCCAGAACCACGTTACGACCTTTGGGACCGAGGGTAACTGCTACGGATTCTGCAAGGATATCCATGCCCTTTTCCAGAGCTCTGCGAGCATTTTCTTCGTAAATAATACGCTTAGCCATAGATTTGTCCGTTTTTGGTTGTTAGTTGTTGGTTATTTGTTTTTTGTCTGAGGGGACTAGTGTAGGTTGGCGGAGATAACCCACCGAAGAAAAAAGCTTACTTTACGAGCTTTCTTCCCTCCTAACTAATCTGAAAATAGACGCGGAGACGCGGAGAGAGGGATGTTCATGCATAGTGGTGAAAAAATTTTTTCATCGACTGCCTTCTGCCTCCTGCCTCCTGCCTCCTGCCTCCAAAGCCCTAGCTAACTACTGCCAGGATGTCTTTCTCTGAGAGCAGAACATATTCCTCTGAGCCAAGCTTGATATCAGTACCGGCGTACTTGGAGTAAAGAACCTTGTCACCAACTTTGACTTCTATGGCGATATAAGAACCATCGTCTTTGCGCTTGCCAGGACCAACATTAACAATTTCACCAATTTGGGGCTTCTCTTTGGCAGTATCGGGTAGGAGAATGCCACCAGCAGTTTTCTCTTCACCAGCGCTGATCTTTACGAAAACGCGCTCGCCTAACGGCTTAACCTCAGTTACACTCAGTGTTACAGCTGCCATACAAATTCCTCACTATCTACTTATTCGAGCTACTTTAGCACTCTCGGCTCTTGAGTGCTAATTTACTCAAACTCAGCAGGCTATGGCAATAAATTCCCTTGTACGGGTTCCCGAACAGAAGGTCGAATTGGGAATTGGGAATTGGGAATTGGGAATTGGGAACAGAAAATGTCTCCCTGTTGCCTTGAATTTGGCAGACAAAAACTGCTACATTAGCATAATAGGTACAAAAAAGCTAGATTAAAAATGCCGAGTTCAGAACTATATTTGCAACTTTACTATATCGATAGGCAGATTCTAGTCATTTGTACTGGTTCAAGTGGTGAAGCGTATTCCCTGATAGAAGAACCAAAAGTAGAAGAATTAATCAGAAAATCTATCTTCATTCATAAGCAAATTGATAAATTTTTTCCTAAAAGCAAGGTTGCACCTAATCGGTCTAAAACTGTTAATAATGGTAGTAATAAGGAAAAGAAAGCAAATCAACGAGATAATACTAGAAAAATTAGACTAAAATTGGTTGGCAATCTGCAAGAGTTAGGAGAACTACTATTCAAATACATTTTTCATGACCACATCCTCGACCTCTTTAATGTAGTTGTAGGTCAAGCAATAAGTGCCAAGAGTGATGTGGTTGTAAGATTGATGATTGCCAGTGATTTCCTTAATTTAATCCCCTGGGAATTATTTTATAATAATGATACTTATCTATGCCATGTGTATGATCTAGTTCGACATCCTTTCATTCAGCAGCCAGTAAGAAGGCCAATGTCTGGTGAAGAGAAGATCAGGGTGTTGTTTGTCGGGGCTAATCCTTTAAATGAGCCTTATATCAAAGAGCAAATAGAAGTAGTGGCAACTGCGATTAAACCTGAAAACAAAAAACTCAGAAAGTTTATTAAAGATGCTACTTTGAGCAAAATTGCCAATGGCATTTATGATGGTGTAGATATTTTACATTTCCTGGCTGATGGTAAATGTGAATATCGCAGTAATAGCCTAAAATATCATTTTCTAGTATTGAGCGAAAAACAAAACCAAAAATACGACAAAATGCCAGTAGAAATGCTGGAGAATTTTTGCCGCGTAAATCCCATGCAGCTGATTATCTTGAGTGCTTGTAGATCAGACCAAGCTATCCTTTATCGATATTCATCTTCTCTTAAAAAACATATTGACAAACTAGATAAAATTCAATATCAAAGTATAGCTCATGCTCTAATTAAAACAGGAGTACCCTGTGTCATCGGCATGTCCCATCCCATTTCCAAAATGGGCGCAGAAATATTTACCAAAAGAATTTATCGTACTGTAATTGAGCGCCAGGAAAGTATTTATAAAGCGATCAGACAAGTCCGACTGGAGCTATTTGCTCATAGGGATTCATTACCACCTTCGGACTGGTTCACCCCTGTCCTGTACTCACGGGACTCTCAAACTAGTTAGATAAAGTACATTGATAAGGATAGATTAAATGATCTCATCACGGTTTGATTTAAAGATTATTCCGATTAAGGATCATGTCGCTGTTATAGCAGAATCAGCTTTTGGTGAGGCTGCAGTTAAAATTACACAAGACTTTTTCAGTCAGATGATTGAAGAGTCCAAATATTTGAGAGTTTCTTACAAAAGACTCATCACATATCCCCACCTAAAGCGGGATATTGAGCCCAAGCTTCAGCTCTTTGGGAGTAAGTTATTCAACGGCATATTTAAGGATGATATACTTACTTTGTTTAACCGGACTGTTGGAGGCTCGGAAAACTCACAAATTGATCTTAGATTAATACTGGGTAGTTCTTATCTCAACTCTATTCAGTGGGAGGTGATGCGTTGCCATAATGAATATCTGGGATTGAGGCATAATATTATTAGACAGCCTTTTGTGCCACGACCAATTAATATTCCCGTCAAAACCAGAAAACAGTTGCATATACTGATTGTGGCTGTTGATCCGATTAGCTCCAGGTTATTACCAGTTCTGGAACAAGAACATCAGGCTCTAGTGCAGTTTCTTGAAAGTTTTGGGGAGCAAGTTAGAGTATCAACTTGTTGGCAACATGAAGCAACAGTGGAAAGAATCAAGGAAATTCTCTTTGAAGGGGTAGATATATTTCACTTCACTGGTCACGGCTTCTTAAATATTGAAACTCCTCTAGACAGTTCATTAGTTGTTTGGAGAGATGAAGCGAATAACAGCTGTGGTAATTCTAGTAACAGGGAACATTTTGGACAGTTATCCATACGCTTACTAAACAGTTTAGCAGCAAACCACAATCTAGGACTCTGTTTTTTAAACACCTGTGATTTAGCTAATGCTGTAGAGACGGAAATCCTCAGTGAGCTTTTCTCGCATAACAATGGAACACCTAACGTCAATATCAACGACAGTGAATTTGTTAATATGGCTCATAAATTGACCGAGGCAGGTGTTCCAGCCATAGTAGCGACTAATCATGCCATTACCTATAGGGCTAGTTATCGACTAAGTAAGAGATTCTACACCAGTTTGATCAAGTATGGAAAGCGGATAGATCAGGCTTTACGTGATG
>JAAHHL010000575.1 GCA_010672185.1 Caldora sp. SIO3E6
CCTATTGCTGGTAAGAACACCAATCACTCCAACTTCCCGCATAGAGTTTGCCGGTGTGAATCCCTGCTAGTTTTAAGGACAAGAGATTGACACAGGCTGTGACACCAGAGCCACAATAGACGATTAATTCTGTCTGCCGTTGGATATCTGCCCACCGCTGTTGTTGCTCCTCAAGAGGGAGTAGATAGCTTTGAGCATCAGTAACATCTTGCCAAGGATAATTGACTGCCCCCGGAATATGACCGGCAATGGGGTCTATCGGCTCTCTTTTCCCCAAATAGCGGTCCGCTTCTCGTGAATCAATTAGCGCCACATTGGATAAGTCTTTGCGAACTTTCACGGCATCAATATCTACTACCCATTCCTGTCGCAGCTTAGGCACAAAAGTTCCTGGATTGGAGGTAGGTAAGGCATCCGTCACCGGATACCCTGCGGCTTGCCATGCTCCCCAACCACCATCCAGCAGAGCGACTTGATCATGACCCAAATACCGTAGCAACCACCACAGACGGGCTCCAAAAGCTAAGCGAGAGTTATCGTAGGCAACAACTAGGGTTTCCTGGAAGTTAACCCCCATTGCGGCTAATTTGTTGGCGAGCTCTTGGGGCTCCGGCAAAGGATGACGCCCTCCATGCTGTTGAGGAGGATCGGAAAGATCTTGATTCAAGTCGAGATAATGGGCACCGGGAATATGACTAGCTTGATACTGCTGCTTGCCCAACTCTGGATCAACGAGGGCAAAACGACAATCGATAACCACTAGTTGGGGGTTATCCAGGTTTTCTCTTAGGTACTGGGTAGAAACAACAAAAGGACTGTCTATCATGCAAAATTATCAATAGCAGGAGGTTCTAGCAGATTTTTAATAGGATCTTAACTTTAGCATTATTTGTATAGCTTAAAGCTTTATTAGTGTGCGATCGCTTGAAGCACTGTCCTGAGAGGCTCCCAGCTTTTTACTCCGATAACTTCTCTTAACGGAGCAGTATGGCTCTACACCCTGCTTACTTTTCCTATACTCCTATGTGACCTTATATGATGCCTTGGCTACTATAAAGAAAACTTTACCCAAAACAAAATGTACTATTGCTTCAGTCACAAGACTGAAAACGGCAATAAACATAAGATAAATATTCAATACCGTCTCTCCGGTTAACACAGACACCCATAACAGCAACAGAATAATTGTACTGGAACTGGTGATAATTAAACTAAAAGCAAAGTCTTCCATCAAAGCTAGTTGATAGGTAATAATTCCAGTTATTAGTTTAAATGTAGTTAACATAATTATAGCAACAACATATATTTTGATGGCACTAACAAGATTACCAATTTTATCTAAATCAGCAGGGGAATCAAAAGCAAATAAAATACCAAAAGCTAAAGCAAATCCAACTAAAATCACATGAAGTAATTCAATCAATGCAAGAGCTAAATTAGCATTCTCAAATTGAATGTGCTCTTTTAACATCTTTTGTAAGGTTGAAAAAATATAGGCAGACAATCCGTGCCTAATGAGTAAAATTGTGGTAATAATGAAGGTCGTAGTAAACTTATCTAAAAAATAATTTCTGAGAAAAATTAGAGTTACAATAAACACGATAGGGAGCAGCAAGCCATTAGCAATAATTGATAACCATCCAGCAAGATGTAGCTGCCTATTAGTCAAAAGCATAAAACAGACCTTAGTGGTTGACAAGGGAGCGGAGGAGCGGAGGAGCAGAGGAGCAGAGGAGCAGAGGAGCGGAGGAGCGGAGGAGCAGAGGAGCGGAGGAAGAAGAATACAATTTTCCTTAACCCTTGGAGTATTTCCATATATAGTTTTTTTTAGAACCACTACGCTATATATGGGAGTTGACAAAATGCACGACCTTTTAACTTGTCACCATTGCCTAACACCTATTTCAACCCGAAAATTATGACAAATTGCAGCAAACCCTAATTATACAAACCGATGAGGACTCAAAAGGTTTTTCGGATCAAATTGCTGTTTAATTTGATGCATAAGATTTAAACCATTGCCATGGTAACCCCAGACATCCAACTGTTGTTTAACAGCAGTTGGCGCTTCTAGGATTGTGAGAAAGCCTTGGTTAGCTTGGCAATGGTTGCGCATTTCTACAATTGTCTGAGGTGTTACCACTGCTGAGTCAAGTCGCAAATGTCCTAATCCACTCCCAGCATAAATCAATCCTAATCCTGTGGAGTCAGTTAGTTGATCTAGCTTAACTAAAGTGTCAGCCGCCGCAGTCGGTAATACTCCTATTTTGCAAGTAATTGCTGTTGCTGAGAGGGGTTCCCAGATTTGTTTTGGCAGTGATTGCCAGAGATTTAACTCCTCAGTATCAGTATAGAGATTACCAGTTAAACCTAACTGCTGCCCAACGGCTAAGATTCTTGATGACTGTTCCTTAACCGCCTCGGTTACACTCTGAAAACGTACCATTAAACCCATACCCTTACCTATATCCAGAGCCTTAACTAATCCAGTGGAAAGGATATCAACTGCTGTCGGGGTAAGAGCAGAAGCTAGTAAAGTTTTAGAGGTAGCAGCTACTGCACTTGCTTCACCAGTCAACACCACAGTACTCCCTGCTTCCAGTAAGGGATAAACTCGAAACGTCACTTCCGTGAGAATTCCCAAGCTGCCATAGGAGCCAGTAAACAGTTTCATCAAGTCATAACCGGCAACATTTTTGATTACCCTTCCCCCAGCTTTGGCAATTTTCCCATCGCTGCGGACAAAGGAAATACCCAAAAGGAGATCCCTAACTCCACCATACCTCTGACGCCAAGATCCACTGTCGGCAGTAGCGACGATACCACCTAGGGTAGCTTCCTCCGGATAAGCTGGTTCGAGGGGTAGAAATTGACCAGTTTGGCAGAGAAGCTCTTGTAAGTCGGAAAATTTGACTCCGGCTTCAGCAGTCACTGTCAAATCACCAACCGCATGATCAATAATACGGTTTAAGCGTTCGGTACTAATAATTAGCTCTATTTCCTTACCAACACCACCCCAACCTAATTTACTACCTCCACCACAGGGAATGACTCTCCAACCATTGTGGTCGCATTGATTCATAACTTGGGAAAGTTCCGTTACTGTATTGGGATAAGCTATAATAGGGTTAAAGTTATCTAAAGCGCTGGCTTTGGCAACTTGCTCTTGCCAGTTTGGCTGCAAATTTTCCCAATCACAGATGCCAGATGTACTCACAATTGGCTCCAAGGTTTGGGTGACCGATAAGTCTCTATTTATTGATTTATTGGAAAATTCTGGATGGTCAGGCATAAACGAGAGGATGTTTTTTTATGTGGAAGTTCCTAATTATTTCAATAAGGGAGTCCCCTCAAGACTAAAATGAGCTATCTATCCCATCTTGTCCAGTTCCCAGGAGATAGCAGTCATTATAGATTGTCTACTTAACCGAAACTTTATATTTAAATTATCTCTATTAGGATACCATTATGTGCTTTATAATATCATTATTGAAATTTTTATGTTAATGATTCACTCGCACGATAGAGGGAGTTAATGTTTATAGCCTATTAAACTGTGAAGACTATATAACGCTATCTTATTTTTCATATGTTGTTTGGTCAGCGTCCTCTGATACGTGTCCTTGTTGTCGATGACCACGAATTGACTCGTTTCAGCCTCAAGCTAGCTCTCGACTGCCATCAGCAAATTACGCTGGTTGGCTTAGCCAGTAATGGTCAAGAAGCAATAGAGATGGCTGAACACCATCGTCCTGATGTGATCATTCTGGACTTACAGATGCCAGTAATGGATGGAATAACTGCTTCCACCCACATCAAAGCTATTGAACCCAAAACCCAGATCATTGCCTATTCTTCCATAGATGACTGTCAAATTGATGTAATGAACCAAACAGCAAGGGTTGATGCCTTCTGTAAAAAAGATACCCCTACCCAAGATTTAATTAAGTTGGTTGAGCAATTGGGTGAACCAAAGCATGACTGCTGGGAGGGAGCAGAGCCGAAGGTTTACTCCACACTCTAGGAAATTATGGCTTTGTCGCCAAAGACCAATCTTAACCAGATTTCAGATAAACTGCACAACCGTTCAACTATTAACTCCCTTGTGTTGATTCCGGAAAAGTCTCCTGAAATTCAGCTATTAACTCGTCTAGTTCTTCCACCGCCTGATTGACATCAATTCGGAGAGTTCCCAGATCCGGTTTTTCCAAGAGCATGACCAAAAATTCCCGTTTACTCTCAATTAGGGTAATTCTTTCTTTGACTGTTTGTAGATCCATTACTTATCTCCTTTAGCTAACTTGGTACTAGAACTAGGATTAGGAAGTTGCTGCTTGATGGTTGGCAGCTACTTATATATCCGTTGATAACCCCAGAATTGTTACAAAGTTCGGAACTGCTCAACCTTGTTAGTGTAATCTATGGGAAGAACCGCTACCACATTTTCGTTAGGATTGGGAATAATGTAAGAATCTGTTATCTGTCCTCCATAGGTTTTCTCCGCCGCTTCAAGTCCTGCTTTTACAGCAACATTCACCTCAGATATCTTTCCCCGAACGGTGACCATAAAGCGACCGCTTTCGTTTCTGCTATAGTCAACCAGTGTAACTGCCCCAGCTTTGACCATAGCGTCTGCTGCTGCGAGTACACTAGGAAAGCCTAAGGTCTCAATTACTCCCACTGCTGCTGGCATAGTTATACTCCTGAGTCAAAAGGACATCTGCAATTAATTGTAATATCAAGTTCGGTAGAATACTTACACTTCGGTTGCAACAAGGCAGAACCCACCCCTAACCCCTCCAAGGAGGGGAACCGGAGGCAGAGGGCAGAAGGTAAGAAAGAAGGTTGCAAGGGAGAAGGGAATTATAAGTGATTATCCGAACTTGAGATACAGAGTCTTTAGCGCTGATTGTAGCGATCGCGCTCTGGGAAACTCTATACTTTAATGTGTACTAAATAAATCAGCTCTTAATTAAAGCCTTTCTAGGAGTTGTGAATGCTGAGAGTGAGCACCCCAAGAATAAACTTTACCCCCCTGACGTCCCCACCACAAATCAAAACTCAAGAGCTCAAGAAAAACAAAGGGCGATTTTCCCGATGGTGCTCTCGACTAGCACAGCGCGGCGAAAATAACCGGCAAGTTAGCAAAGATAAAAGAGCTTCCCTCCTACCTCCAGTTCCCCTCCTGGGAGGGGTTAGGGGTGGGTTTTGCCTCCTGCCTCCTGCCTCCTGCCTCCTGCCTCCTGCCTTCCGCCTTCTGCCTCCTGCCTTCCGCCTCCTGCCTCCTGCCTCCTGCCTCCTGCCTTCTTTCTTCTGCCTTCTGGCA
>JAAHHL010000576.1 GCA_010672185.1 Caldora sp. SIO3E6
ATTCCCAGCGATAGTTCTGCTTATGAAGAATCCGCTGCTGCTATCCAACAATGGCGCAGGGATTGGTATCTAGCCGCTGCCCAATTTCAAGCTACAGAGCAAGCATTTAATGAGGGAAGATGGCGAGATGTGCTAGAGGGAACACGTCAGACTCCCGATATTGCTGTTTGGCGCAAGAAAATGTTGCCATTGGTTCTGGTAGCTATACCGAAACTTGAGGTAGAAGCCCAACAGTTGTTGCAACAGGTTTACCAGCTAGCAGCCCAGAATGATTTTACCGGAGCTCTTGCTCTGATCAAACAAATCCCTCCAGAAACACCAACAGGGGCCAAGCTTCAGCCGAAGCTTATTGAATATGAACAAAAGCAGCAGATTCAAGCGGAATATTTATTACAACAAGCCTATAACCGAGCCCAGGTAAGAGATTTTCAGGGAGCTTTGCAGTATCTCTTACAAATTTCCCCAAATACCCCTACCTACTCCCAAGCTCAAGTCAAGATTGCTGAGTATAAACAGAAGCAAATTGTCAAAGAAAAAGTCGAAAGAAAAGCCAAATTGAGGAAGTTAGCTTTAAGGCAACAGCAAGGTTCTTCCAAGCTATTTGACTACCAGTCATATATCAGTAGCAGCGCTGAAGTAGTTTCTTCAGGGTTTAATCCTGGTGTTGTTTGGCAAGAGGTTACTTCTCAATAATGTTATAGCAGTCGCCAAGGCGGTTAGGAAAACGCCAAATGCAGCAAACCTTTACCAGTCAATCTTTTACCTTCTGCCTTCTGCCTAGCCTGCGGCAACGGCTTTGCCGAACTGCCCTCTGCCTTTTGCTATATATTGTTGGTGCTAACCCGACTAAAAAACAATTAATCCGTCAGTTCATTCAGGAGAACGAGTGATGCCCAAAAGAATTAAGCTGATGGCTGATTACAATGTCGAAAAAGAAAATGAGAAACAAGTCAGCTTCACTTATCTTATTTAATCTACAAGTCTAAATTGTGCGATCGCTTACCTTGTGTTCTACAAAGTTTTTTGCTAGTATTTATATAATGGGATAACTTTGCGCCTATAAATACAATTCTCTGATGATGGGGTGTCCAATTTGACTCAATGGGTTGGTATCGAGCAAAATAACTTTGTTCCTCTGAGTCATATACGGTTTTGATTGAGCGCTGCTTCAATCTGAGGATATGTTTCTTCGTCATATCCAGATTCATCAGCCATCCAAGATTCAACAAGTTCTATAACATCCTTAAGGGATTCATCTTCTATGTTAGTAGTATCTCTATGGTTATCAGAATTACTGTCCATGATCAAGTTGTTTGACGCATTGTACCTCTATTATTCCTTAAACTAGCCTTGATTGGGGCTAGCGATCGCACTAGTCTAGTTGGTAGAGCTCACATCTGTGGAACTGGCATCTTGCCAGTAGTCAAAATTATGACTTGATGGAGACTACCACGTTCATTAACAATATTTGGAGATTTCTCAAATCCGTTTACAATCTGGCAATTAGCATCATCTTCTGGCAACACCAGAAGGTGCGGTTGATACTTGTTGATTCTCATAATTCTATATCACCCAAGATTAAGGTATTTATGAGATTGCCATTAATAATTATCTCACTGAGCAATCTCACTAAAGTTGGTTCTAGATGACTTTTGCGATCGAGTACAAAAGTATTTTCATCGGAGAACTTGCGGATTGCTTCTTCATTATGAGAAGTTGCTAAAATTTGACCACTATTATTAAACGAGCGTCGTAATGATTTAACGAAATATCCAACTTCTGACAACGAGAGGTAGTTATCAGGCTCGTCCCAAAAACAAAAAAGTGAACTATAGTACTTATTGGCAGCTACGACAACAGCACCAAGAAAGAAACATTTTTCTCCATCAGATAAGTCTTGAAAGTCAATCGGCAAATAAGTATTGTTTTGTTCAAATTGAACAATCATGTTTTTGACGCCTTTGCTGATCAATTCGTTCTGGATATCGCTAATATCAGGCATCACTGCTTGTAGGTATTTGTCAACTTCTCTGTAGGCAGCGGGATAGCGACTTAGTAATCCAGAAAACCATTCCCCAAAGTTTGAACCGTCTCGCTTTAGTTCCAAATTTTCACCATTGGACTCTCCATTCATTAGGCTTGGAATAGGGGCTAGAATGATCATGCGTGCCAGCCAAGTCTTGAAAATATGAAGCGGATCTGTTTCTGATTGCACCTGAATCACTGGAAGGGCAACAAGATGCCAATCCACCAAAAACTGAGCTTCTCGATTTTGTGAACCTAGGGTAACTTGGGCTTCTGTTCGAGAGTAAATTGGTTCTCCTGCAACTAACAGTTGCTCTTCAAATACTCGAAGTTCTCTAAAACTTTCTGGCAACTCTAAGGCGAGGGTATATTTGTACAACTTCTCGTCAAGTAATACTTCTATTTCAAATCGGAGCGGAACATCAGACCTTCTAAAGGCAAAGTCTTTTAATTGAACCAGCTGCCTAACTCTATTGATACCTCGACCAATGCTCTGAAGTACCTCTAATGCACTTGCGATCGTTGATTTACCAGTACCATTTTTGCCAATTAAAAGTGCAGATGACATTCCCTTTAGGGACAGTTCAAAGTTTTCCAGACACCTGAAGTTATGTACATAAAGTCTTTGGAGCATAGCCAAGCGATTCCGAGGAGCAAAAAGTGAAGTAATGTTGAGGCAACCTACTGAACCAGTATAAACGATATTACTTCTGATGAAGTCAGTCTTCAGTGTTAGTCTCCACTGATTTCTACCAGTACTTCAATGTATTTGTAATCCAGTTTACGATTGCAGGAGACAGGTGTGCATCTACCCAAATTGTCATGCTACTAAAACTGGGTGATTAAGTTTCCGGGAGGCATATAAAAGAGATGCCTTGAGATCGTCCGCTTCAAGATCAGGCATTTCTTCCAGAATTTCTCTTGCACTTAGACCTGCTGCAAATAGATCTAGTACATCTGATACCCGGATTCTCATCCCTCGGATACAAGGACGACCACAACACTGTTTAGGATTAACTGTAATTCTTGCCGCCAGTAGTTCCGAGTTCATGTTTTAAGTTTAATCTGAAAGTGAGGATATGTGGAACTGGCATCTTGCCAGTGGTCAAAACTATAATCTGATGAAGATAACAGGCTAGAAGCCTGTTCCACGCAGCTTTGATTGAGCGACTTCCCTTCACACAGTAAACAACTCCACAATGCTAAAAACCAGAGTTGTGTAATTTCAAAAAATCACTGTCCTGAGTAAACATCACTCGTCCCTAGCTGTAAGCAAATCTTAATTGTTCTTCATCCGAAGAGGATATTAAGCCTGTCTGTGCAGTAGTTGTAACGTCAATATTCCTCCGTCTCAACCCGTCAGCGATGGCATTGTTGACATTTTCATCCAAACCGTATTTTGTCTACGCCACTCCAATCGTCTGCATTCATTCAGATCGAGAGATTTGGCTCGAAAGCAATCTGGGAAAACTTCTTCATCGAACTGCCTGCTGCTGTAGTTTTTGCTCTTTCCCAAAGTAGTAATCGACCATTTCCCGATTAAAGATATCTAGGATCTCGATTTCATTCCCTGCTTCAACCCCAAAAATTAAACCAAATGTGGAAGTGGCATAGAGGCGATAAAGTTGCTGCTCAGTTTCCAGCCGCTTCATTCCCTCTGTGAGCGGTTTGTCTAGAGAAAAGCTCTCCAGAGAATGAATGGCTTGCATGACTGCTTCTTTTTCAGATTCTGACAAAGTATCCAGACCAAAAAAGACTCGACGATGGAGTTTTATGGTGTTGGCATTTGTATTCATAACTCAAAATTGTCTAGATTGACCGAAATTTTTGAGTAAAACTTACTTTCTATTATATCCGACATTCCGCACTACAAAAAAAGACATCGGTAGGGTTGTAAACTATGTATATTGGCATTGCGATCGCCAACTCTTAGAGAGGGTGCGCCCATTGGTGACAAGTTAAGGTAAAGATGTCGTTGTCAAGGGAGCGGAGGAGCGGAGGAGCAGAGGAGCGGAGGAGCGGAGGAAGAAGAATACAATTTTCCTTAACCCTTGGGTATTTCCATATATAGGGTCTTTTTTAGCCCCCAAACACCATATATGGGAGTTGACAAAATGCACCACCCTTTAACTTGTCACCATTGGGGTGCGCCCTACCACCTAACACTAATACCTAACACCCAATCATGGTTCAACTTCAACCGTCCCAATCCAGGCAAAAATCTTTGCCAACAATGTATGATTTACCTAGCGAAGACCCGGAGGAACCTGGTTTAGTGGACGAATTTCACGATTTGCAACCAGATTTGTTGAAAAAGACCTGTCAATCTCCTAATTACTCTCAAAATGATTATTTTATTGCTAAAGATCTCAATCTGTACTACGATAGCGAACATCCCCTGTGGTATAAGCGACCGGATTGGTTTTTGGTCTTGGGAGCTCAGCGGGGTACTAATCAGCAAGAATTGCGCTTGAGTTATGTGATTTGGCATGAAGTTGTAACTCCATTTTTGGTGGTAGAGTTGTTGTCCCCTAGAACAGAGAACGAAGATTTAGGATTGACAGAGCGCAAACAAGAAGAACGACCGACGAAATGGGAAGTTTACGAAGAAATTCTACAAGTTCCTTATTACGTTATCTATGATCGCTATAAAAATCAGTTTCGCGCTTTTGTGTTGCAGTCGGGGAAATATGAAGAATTAGAGCTATCTCAAGGAAGATTGTGGTTAGAAGAATTAGGCTTAGGTTTGGGTTTATGGCAGGGGAGTTATGAGGAAGTAGCAGGACAGTGGTTGCGCTTTTACAATGGCATGGGCAATTGGGTTCCCACGCCAGAGGAGAGAGCTGAGCAAGAACGACAACGTGCTATCCTAGCTGAGGATGAGTGCGATCGCGAACGTCAAGCCAAAGAACAAGAACGTCAAGCCAAAGAACAAGAACGGCAACGTGCTATTTTAGCTGAAGATGAGTGCGATCGCGAACGTCAAGCCAAAGAACAAGAACGTCAAGCCAAAGAACAAGAACAGCAAAGGGCAGATAATGCAGAAGTTACGATCCAACAGTTACGCGATCGCCTGTTACAATTGGGGGTTGATCCCAATAGCTTGCCCTAGTTAGAGCTTGCTGAATAAATCGTAACTTTCGGGTTGGAATAGGTGTTAGGTGTTAGGCAATGGTGACAAGTTAAAAGGTCGTGCATTTTGTCAACTCCCATATATGGCGTAGTGGTTCTAAAAAAAACCTATATATGGAAATACTCCAAGGGTTAAGGAAAATTGTATTCTTCTTCCTCCGCTCCTC
>JAAHHL010000577.1 GCA_010672185.1 Caldora sp. SIO3E6
AGAAGCTAAGCGAGTTAAGGGAATCATCTCTCCTTCCCACCTGAGAACTTCGCTGCCAGAGGTTTTTAGTACCATGTCAGTGCTAGAAGAATGGCTGCGCGTTCTCCGGGATCTAGTAGTTCGAGAATTGCATCCGAAGGTTGGTTAACAGGTTGAATTTTGAGCCAATCGGGTGGAGTTGCAATCCAGGTTTGCACAGGTGAAGGTGCAGAAGCATCAGATAGTTCGCTGTAGACTGCTTGTGGAATGATGATTTGTTGGAATAGTTCAGACAAAAGGTTAATCTGACCAATCAGAATGAGGTAGTTGATTGGGGAGGTATTTGAGACAATAATCATTCCTGGTTTATAACATTGCGAATGGTTTGTGCATCCTGCTCCAAGTCGTCTTCAGTGTAGGGCAAATAGGCTTTTTCACGCTTGAGAAACTCGTAGGTCTCCCAACGAGATGAGAAACTGAGCATTCGGCGGACTTGGGCTGCTCCTATGTGTCCTTGGCGATAATTGTCTGCTGCAATTAGTTCCAATATTCGACGAGAGATGTTGGTGGGTTGCAGTTGTAGTTGATTGGCAATGTTGTCGGGAAGTTCGATGGTGATCTGCATGGGGTTATTCTCAAAAAAGAGATGGCAAAAAGAACAACGGCAGCTTTGGCGTTCATGCTTCTCTTAAAGATACCCTAGGGGAGGTGCTAAAAGTATTGTAAGCTTAGACACATTCACCGAACCGGCGTTGACTGTAGATCAGGTTTTTGCGGCATGATAGTAGAAAGCGAGCGCTCTGTAGATGTTGGGTTAGGTAATGGAAAGCATTAAATGGAAATCTCATGTTGGAGATGATGGAGTTTTACAACTTCAAGTTCCAGTTGGCTTTAAAAATGAAGATTTAGAGGTAATGGTCATTTTCCAACGCCTGGAGTCTCGTAACAACAACTCAGCAACATTAGAATCAAAGGGTTGGCAACCCGGATTTTTTGAAGAAGTCATTGGTAGTTGGGAGGGGGAACCGCTAGAGCGCCCAGAGCAACTTCCTTACGAAATCCGTGAGAAACTAACTTTTGGTGAGGATGCATCGTAATGTATCTGTTCGATAGCAATGTGTGCATTCGCCTACTCAATGAGAACGTAAGTTCTAACATGGCTCGAAAACTGGCAGAACTAACTCCAGATAATATTCGGCTTTGTTCGGTTGTCAAATCAGAACTGTATTATGGAGCATATAGAAAGTACAAGGCGCGATCGCAAATTTGGTCGAATCAATGGTTTGAAGTACGAAGATTGGGAATAGCCTAATGCACTGTATTCTAAATTCTAAATTTCAATAAAAATGACTATCTCTCCTCTTAAAACACCAGTTGTTTATCCAGAACCAGACGGCTCACCTATGGCAGAAAGCGATCCCAACCGGGACTATCTAGTTTATGGGGTCGAATCCCTCAAAATCCATTTTCAAGACTCCTCGGATGTCTACGTTTCCGGCAATCTTTGGCTATCTTATGAGCAAGGAGTCTCCGATGCGGCTGTCTCTCCGGATGTGTTTGTGGTCTTCGGAGTAGAAAACCGTCCCCGTAGAAGTTACAAAGTGTGGGAAGAACAGGGAAAAACACCGGATTGGGTTCTGGAAGTGACTTCAGGCAGCACTCGCCGTAAGGACGAACGAGAGAAACCACTGATTTATGCTCAAATGGGAGTGTCAGAGTATTTTCAGTACGACCCCAGTGGAGATTATCTGAAACCTTCACTCAAAGGAAGGCGTTTAACACAAAATGGCTATCAAATAATCACTCCCAATTCCCTAGAAAATGGAACCCTGGTGGTTCCTTCATCAGTGTTAGGGTTAGAATTATGGTTATTTCCCAATGGTCAGTTGCGGTTTTTCAATCCTCAACCAGGAGAGTTTTTAAGAACTTATCGCGAAGAACGAGAACGGGGAGATCAAGAACAACAACGGGCTGAACAGGAACAACAACGGGCTGAACAGGAACAACAACGGGCTGAACAGGAACAACAACGGGCTGAACAGGAACGACAACGTGCTGAACAGGAACGACAACGGGCTGATATCCTCGCTGCAAAGTTGAAGGAACTTGGAATCAATCCATCGGATTTAGTTTGATCTCGTTTTTCCCACTTTTTCAGCAATCCTCTACCAAGTTAATCCCAGTTTCTTAGCAACTTCCTCTGCCGAAAAATTAAGAATTGCTACCTCCTAAATTCAATGACCCTCTCAACTCTCAAAGCCCCAATCATCTATCCAGAACCAGACGGCTCACCTATGGCAGAAAGCGATCCCAACCGGGACTATCTAGTTTATGGGGTCGAATCCCTCAAACTCTATTTTCAAGACTCCTCGGATGTCTATGTTTCCGGCAATCTTTGGCTATCTTATGAGCAAGGAGTCTCGGATGCGGCTGTTTCTCCGGATGTGTTTGTTGTCTTCGGAGTAGAAAACCGTCCCCGCAGAAGTTACAAAGTGTGGGAAGAACAGGGAAAAACACCGGATTGGGTTCTGGAAGTGACTTCAGGCAGTACTCGCCGTAAGGACGAACGAGAGAAACCACTGATTTATGCTCAAATGGGAGTATCAGAGTATTTTCAGTACGACCCCAGCGGAGATTATCTGAAACCTTCACTCAAAGGAAGGCGTTTAACACAAAATGGCTATCAAATAATCACTCCCAATTCCTTAGAAAACGGAACCCTGGTGGTTCCTTCATTGGTGTTAGGGTTAGAATTATGGTTGTTTCCCAACGGTCAGTTGCGGTTTTTCAATCCTCAACAAGGAGAGTTTTTAAGAACTTATCGCGAAGAACGAGAAAGGGGAGATCAAGAACAACAACGTGCCGAGCAGGAACAACAACGTGCCGAGCAGGAACAACAACGTGCCGAGCAGGAACGACAACGTGCTGAACAAGAACGACAACGTGCTGATATCCTTGCTGCAAAGTTGAAAGAACTCGGAATCAATCCATCGGATTTAGTTTAATCTCGTTTTTTCCACTTTTTCAGCAATTCTCGCTTGATAGATTATAGGGGAATTAACTACACCAACGCGATCGCTTATGGCTGCTAACTCTTTTGCGAAAAACACTTTGGGATGGGAAGCACAGCAGTTGCAGCGGCGTTTTTCTGAGTGGGTGGAATTTCAGTTGTTGCTCAATGTTCAGGCTGGTTTTGAGGCAAACCGCTTAGAGTTGACTCGTCTGATATGTCACTCCAGATGATGTATGTGGGGTAGCTTTACCACTCCTGCGACACCGATTGATTCTCAATCCAGAAGCTCAGTTGGATGGGGTACAAATCGACACGCTGATTACTTCTCTTTTGGAGCAAGTAAAAGTTCCCCGTTAAAATTCCCTATTTTTTAGTTACAGTCAGAAAAGATTCCTTTTCCTCCCCATTCCCCACCTACTTTATAGTGCATTTATACCAGCAGGCTCCTCAAAGCAAAGCATTAGGGCAATTGAGTAATCCCACCCCCATTTCTACCTACCAATCAACAATACCTGAGGGCAAATCCGGTTCTCAGAGTAGGAGAAAAATAATTCAAAGTCCCCCGTCCCCTCGCCCCCAATTCTGGGGGAATAAGTGGATGCTTCGCTATTTTACAGATGGGGATTTAGGGGGCAAACGAATACCTTTTTTTTTCCAGATTTGGTATGAGGGCAAGCGCAAGCAAAAATTTTCCTGTTTGCTACTCCTTTGCCTATTCTTACCCTTACCTTATTTAACCGGATGTGAGTTCTGGGATCAAAATGGAGCAGGAGCTCAACCTCAGACTCCTAGCTCACCCTGGAAGAAAAAAAACATCAATGTAGATGCAGCGATCGCGAAAAAAGGAACTATCCAAGAACCTCTAGAATACCCCGGTACTACTAAACCAGTGCGGGAAGTCTCTCTCCGCTCCCAAATCGAGGGGCGACTACTAAAGCTCAATGTCGATGTTGGTGATACAGTGAGTCAAGGACAAATTTTAGCTCAAATTGATGATGTTCTGTTACTGACAGCGGTGAATGAAGCTCAAGCAGAGCTAGCAGCTTTAGAGTCGGAAGTGGCACAAGCCGAAAATCGAGTTAGCAATGCTAAAGCCAGAAGAAGACAAGCGCAGTTAGAGTTTGAGCAAGCCCAAATAGATGCCGCACGGTTCCAAACTCTTCAGGAAGCTGGAGCTATTGCCAAGCAAGAAGCAGAATTAGCTCAAACTGCTGCCGCTACTGCCCAACAAAATGTAGTTGCCGCCACAGAACAAATTAGCACTGAAGAAAAGGCAGTTACCGCTGCCCAAGGTCGAGTCCAGGCTCAACAAGCAGTATTAGCTCAAAACCAGGAGCGTCAATCCTATGCTTTATTAGCTGCTCCGATGAACGGCATTGTACTAGAGAAGGTAACAGAGCCCGGTAATCTGGTAACTGCTGGTGGTGAGGTTCTGAAATTGGGAGACTTTAGCCGCGTTAAAATAGATATCCCAGTTTCTGACTTGGAGTTAGCCAATATCCAGGTAGGGCAATCAGCCTCAGTGCGCTTAGATGCCTTTGCTGATAAATCTGTGGCAGGGAAAGTCACTCGCATCTCCCCAGCAGCAGATTCAGAGCAACTTAAAGTACTAGTAGAAGTAACAATCCCTAATAGTAACGGCAGGATTGGTAGCGGACTTCTCGCAAGAGTTAGCTTTGTCCCAACTACCCCATTACGAGTAGTTATACCAGAAACAGCACTGCAAAAGAGATGGGGAAATGCGGGTAACAGGCAACCGGTCGAGGAATCTAATGAAGGAAAAGTATTTGTAATTACTAATGAAGGAGATAAGCCACAAGTTAAGGCTCGCTCAGTGAAGCTCGGTGCTCGTGCTAATGGAAATGTGGAAATTATCTTCGGTTTGGAACCAGGAGAACGTTTTGTTACTCGCTCTAGTAGACGATTACAAGATGGTGATACTGTTCGTGTGAGTGTTATTTCTGAATAGAAGTTAGGTATTAGGTTTTAGGTATTAGGTATTAGGTTTTAGGTTTTAGGTTTTAGGTTTTAGGTAATTTTCCACGAAGGTGCAAGGCTTTTGAACTGAAAGATACTATTTCTTTGCACCGACCTGGGAAATATCCTACCACCTACCACCTACCACCCATTGGTGACAAGTTAAGGTAAAGATGTCGTTGTCAAGGGAGCGGAGGAGCGGAGGAGCAGAGGAGCAGAGGAGCGGAGGAGCGGAGGAAGAAGAATACAATTTTCCTTAACCCTTGAAGTATTTCCATATATAGGTTTTTTTTAGAACCACTACGCCATATATGGGAGTTGACAAAATGCACGACCTTTTAACTTGTCACCATTG
>JAAHHL010000578.1 GCA_010672185.1 Caldora sp. SIO3E6
CCAGCTAAAATAGTGCATTAGAAACTGGTAGGGAAGTAAAAAGTAACAAGTAAAAAGTAACAAGTAAGAAAGAACTAGAAACCAAAATCTATTGCACCATTTTAGGTGGGTCAGTCCACTACGATAGCTATGACACCATGCTCCGCAAACCCTCAGGTGAGCAAAGTGAGGCAAATTTTGAATTTTGAATTTTGAATTAATGCGCTATAATCATCTGTTATCGACTAATCAAATAGGTGATAATCTTATGGCCAATACATCTTCAAAGTTCAAATTTCTCCGGTGTCTAGTTTTGTGTCTAGGGTTTGCTACTGGTCCTGCCAATGTGATGGCTCAAGTTGTTACCCTGGTGGAGTCTAGTGAGTTAAACGACACCTCGGATGTAAATTTAGTTGAAGATGCAGGGCAGAACAGTAAACAAGAGATTCGAGAAAACCTCGGTATCGCTAAACCCAAGCAACTAACTTTCGAGTTTCTTTCTCCTGACAAGAAATCAGCTAGCAATACGACGGCTTCCACTGCGATGGCTGATGACATAGATGAAGTAAATCAGCTCTTTGTTCATAATAATAAGAGAGGTAAGAGGAAGAGGGCAAAGAAATACAAGCAGTACAAGAGAGGGAAGAAAGGCAAAGGGTACTGCAATGTTTTCTTCCAGGGAACGATTATTACGGGTGCAGAATTTAAAGCAGTGGGGGAGTTCAGCTCTGCAACCTTGATTCAAATTTTCGATGACGAAGCTGATTACCAGTCCGGTGGAGTTGTCCTCCAAACCATCGAATATTCTAGCTCCTCTATTGGGTCTATCTCCGTGGGGGATCAACTGGGTAGCCTAACCATCAAAGACTATCAGACTCGAGAACTAACTTTCCAGTACCTCTCTCCTGATGACTTTGATTACACTGATGTGGTTACTAGTCAAATCTTTGAGTATAACCTTATTGGCTTACCCGATGATGACGACAGAGCTTATATCGTGATTTCTGATGCCAAGGGAGGTAAAGGGTGCAAAAAGTATAAGAAATACAAAAAGTTCAAGAAGTACAAAAGAGGTGACAAGTACTCCTTGGAGCAAGCCACAATTACAGATAGTGAATCGGCTGCAGCCAGTGACTCTCCCTCCGAAACCTTGATTCAAATTTGGGAATAGGGAATGGAGAATGGAGAATTGGGAATTGGGAATTGGGAATTGGGAATTGGGAATTGCCAATAGGGTAAAATTCTCTAAAACCTAAAACCTAACCTGTCGATGTCTAACTTTGTGATTCAGGTTTACAAAAATGCTAATACCAATAAAGCTCCAGCTATCAATTTACCCACTGATTTACCCCAGCAAGAGCTAATCAATCCTGAGTTGATCACAACGGCTCAAAGTTTGTTTGAGGCGAATGGAGTTCTGCTGATCAATAACTTATTTTCCAAAGGCTTAATCGCTAGTCTATATCAGTCATTTGTAGAGCGCTACCAATCCTATTTTGAAGATAGAGACTATGCCAATGCGTTGGAAGTGGGTGACAAGCGCAGAATGCTCACTATCAATTTCCAGACACCCTTTAACAACCCTGAGCTTTACGGCAATTCATTTTTGTTGTACTTAATGAGGGAGTTATTGGGGAGCGGATTTGTTTTGGGGAGTTTTGGGGCAGTTATTTCCCTTCCAGGTGCTGAACATCAGCATATTCATCGAGATCATCCAGCTTTGTTTGGAGATGAAGCAATAGATAGCAAAATTCCCAGTTTTGCTATCACAGTTGTAGTGCCTTTAATCGACTTAACCCCAGCTACGGGTTCAACTAGGGTGTGGAAGGGTTCTCATAAAATTCCTGATTCAGAAAGCCTAGATGCTCAAGAATCATTCGTCCCTTTTTTGCCGATGGGGTCTTGTTATTTGATGGATTATCAGCTGTTACATGGAGGCACTCCCAATATCTCTCATCTGGTAAGACCAATTCTTTATCTCAATTATTATCGATATTGGTTCCAAGAAGCAGTTAATTACGAAAAGCAGTCGAGAATTGCGATTACCAAACAGGAATACCAAAAAATACCTGAGAAATATAAATTTTTATTTGAACGGGTTAAAGAGTATGCAAAATTTAGCCATCCCTTAGCAATCAAAGTCACTGACAACCAGACTACTAAAGATTTTAGCCAATTAACCTCAACCGAGCAAGCCCAAAAGTTGGGAGAAATGGCAAAAACGGCTCTGGCGAGTTATGGATTACAACAGGCTCAAATTAACTTAATTACCCACGGTGATAACACAGTGTTTTCCGTTGCCTTACCCGATACATCCTCAGGAGAACCAGACAATAGTCCCTATCTAGCCAATCGTTTGATCTTAAGAATCCATCGGGCAAACTATTTATCCGCTGATGCCATTGAATCAGAGTTATGTTGGCTCCAATGCCTGTGTCACGAAGCCAAACTACCTGTTCCTGAACCAATACCAACTTTAGAAGGAAAACTCTACACTGTGGCTGATACTCCAGAGATTTCTGAGCCACGGATTTGCTCTTTGACCCAATGCTTGAAAGGACAACCGTTGTATAAAAACAGTCAGGTTGAGATGGAAGAAGTGGGCCGGTTGATGGGAAAATTACATGACTATGCAGCTCATTGGTCGATACCAGAGAATTTTACTAGACCTTATTGGAATTGGAATGGTTTATTTGGTGAACGAGCAGGCTACAGTAACAATGGAACCCAAGTATGGGCGCTGACACCGCAACCCTATCGCAGCTTTTTCCGGGATGTTAGTGAACAGGTAAAAGCAATTATGGCATCACTAGGAGAGGAAATAGACCAATTTGGTATAATTCATGGGGACTTTTGGTCAGGTAATCTGTTGGTATTGGAAAACGAAATCGGTACTATTGACTTTGCTGACTGCGGTTTTGGCTATTGGGGATATGAACTTGCCCGATTTTTGAGTGACTTACCCCAAGATCAGAATTGGGCATTGTACCGAGACCAGCTATTATCTGGTTATACCCAAATTCGAGAATTTCCAGAAGAACAGTTACCTTACATCAACACTTTTGTTGCAGCTCACTATGTTACCCTAGCCCTATGGCGAATCAACCGAGCTCAAGAGCACCCCTCCTTCCGTTATCAACTCGAAGAAGATTTGCAGGAGACTGTGGCGGAAGTCGAGACCTTGTTAGGCAATTTTTAGGGAAAATATAAGATTAAGGAGTGCGATCGCCCAAAACATACAAAATCAATTACTGTAGGGGCGGGTTTAGGGTCAGGTGTTAACCCATCTGGCGACAATATTAATACAAAACCCGCCCAAACGATAACCAAGGGAATTTAGAATTGGGGATTGGTTGCACTAACCTGGGGATGGTGTTGGGCGGGTTTTGATCTGAATATTTGGGTAAAATAGCCTAGATTGTCGCTAAACCCGCCCCTACAATATGTACAATTTAATTCACATTAGATGTGATTCTTAAAATTTAAAGAGTGCGATCGCTTTGTTGAAGGCTTATCTATTTGCCTTCTGCCTCCTGCCTCCTGCCTTCTGCCTTCTGACTCCTGCCTCCTGCCTCCTGCCTCCTGCCTCCTGCCTCCTGCCTCCTGCCTCCTGCCTCCTGCCTCCTGCCTTCTACCTCCTGCCTCCTGCCTCCTGCCTCCTGCCTCCTGCCTTCTTTTTAAAATATGTTTAATTCCTATAGTGTTCGCAATCCTCGGACTGGAAAAATTGATTATGAGATTACGCCGCCAACACCTGAGCAACTAGCTGAGCAATGCACTAATTTGCGGGAAGCTCAAATCAATTGGCAGCAGTCTGGTTTAGCTAGCCGTATTGAGGCGATGCAGGCATGGAAGCAAGCCCTATTGTCTCAGAAAGAGGAAATTTTTCAAGTGCTAGTCTCCGATACTGGGAGATTTTCGGAGTCTGTCACTGAAGTTGACTCAGTTATCTCCAGTATTGACCGCTGGTGTCGGTTAGCACCAGAATTATTGTCAGAAGCTCAGGCAAAATCCACTGCTATTCCTTTTATCCACCTGCAACATCAATCCGTTCCTTACCAATTAGTTGGCGTTATCAGTCCTTGGAATTTTCCCCTGCTGCTTTCCCTAATTGATACCATACCGGCATTGCTCACAGGTTGTGCTGTGGTGGTAAAGCCCAGTGAAATCACCCCCCGCTTTATTCAACTACTCAGAAAAACTATTGCCTCGGTTCCCCAATTGCGAGATGTCTTAACTTACGTTGAAGGTACAGGGGATACAGGTGCTACCTTAACCGAATTTGTGGATTTGATCTGCTTTACCGGCAGTATTGCTACGGGGAGAAAAGTTGCTGAGGTAGCCGCTAGGCAGTTTATTCCTGCTTTTTTGGAATTGGGAGGCAAAGACCCGGCAATTGTGTTGGCATCAGCGGACTTGGAATTGGCAACCTCGGCTATCTTATGGGGTTCAGTAGTCAACGTGGGGCAATCCTGCCTCTCGATTGAGCGTATTTATGTTGCCGCATCAATTTTCGACGATTTTGTGGCTCAATTGGTAGAAAAAGCAAAACCCCTTGATTTAGCTTATCCTGTCGTTGAAAATGGACAAATTGGTCCAATTATTGCTCAAAGACAAGCAGAGATTATCGCCCAACATCTCCAGGATGCTGAGCAAAAAGGGGCAGTAGTTCACTGTGGCGGTAGGGTGGAAGAACTGGGAGGAGGTTTATGGTGTCGCCCTACTGTTCTCACTCAAGTTAATCATCGGATGAAGGTGATGACAGAGGAAAGCTTTAGTCCGATTATGCCGGTGATGGCTTTTGCCACTAATGAGGAAGCAATTGAGCTGGCAAATGATACTATCTATGGGCTAAGTGCTGCTGTGTTTGCTGGTGCAGAAGCAGAAGCGATCGCTGTGGCAAACTGTATCAATGCTGGTGCGATTAGTATCAATGATGCTGGATTAACCGCACTCATCCACGAAGCTGAGAAAAACGCTTTCAATTTTTCTGGTATGGGAGGTTCACGTATGGGACCCGCTGCCATGAAACGATTTATGCGCAAAAAAGCATTTTTGATTAAAAAAGAATCTGTCCCCGATCCCTGGTGGTTCAATTTAGGTTTTAGGTTTTAGGTCTTAGGTCTTAGGTCGTGCATTTTGTCAACTCCCATATATAGCGTAGTGGTTCTAAAAAAACCTATATATGGAAATACTCCAAGGGTTAAGGAAAATTGTATTCTTCTTCCTCTGCTCCTCCGCTCCTCTGCTCCCCCGCTCCTCTGCTCCTCCGCTCCCCCGCTCCCCCGCTCCTCTGCTCCTCCGCACCTCCGCTCCTCCGCTCCCCCGCACCTCCGCACCTCAG
>JAAHHL010000579.1 GCA_010672185.1 Caldora sp. SIO3E6
TCCTTAATGGAGACACTGTTGTACAAGCCAAAGGCAAGCCAGTACCCAACCACCTAACTCGGGACTACTATCAGCGCATTATGGAAACGGGTCAGCCGACAATTAACCCACCGTCAGTTTCCAGAACTACCGGCACCTTGAGTATGCATATTGCTTCACCGGTTAAAGAGATAAGTACAGACAAAATTACCGGTGTCATCCGCTTCCAGCTTCCTGTAAAAGGTTTAGATAAGGTAGCCCAAGACTACGGTACTCAAGGAGACAAGTACTATGTGATTGATAATGCAGGCAAGTATTTTCTGGCTTCTGGCTCTCAGGAGAGAATGTCTCAGTCAGCAGAGGAACATTTTGCTAAGTATGCTCAACTCAAGACAGCAAACAAGCTTGACTCGATACTAGATGTGGATACTGATGATGGCTCTTTGCGCCTGTTAACCTATGCACCGGTGGAAAACTTAGCAGGCTTGCAGGAACTAGACTTTGGGGTATTAATCGCCAGCGACTTGAAAACTGCTTTTGCACCCCAAAGACAATTACTACTCACCATAGCTTTGGGAACAGTAGCGACAGCTTTAGTGGTTAGTGCGATCGCAACTACTATCGCTAACCGAGCTACCCGTCCCCTCCTAGCAGCGACGGATGCGGTGGAAAAAATTGGTCAAGGAGAGCTCGATACCCGTGTGGAAGTCCAGGGGGAAGACGAATTTGCTGTACTCGGAGCTAATATCAACCAGATGGCTGAGCAGTTGAAGAACCTTCTACACGAACAAGTACTAGCTTCTGAGCAGGAAAGAGAACTAGAGGTAACTGAAAAACTAGCCGAGGAGCAGCGCCAACTCCGAGAGTCTCTGCAACAGAGAGCTTTGGAACTGCTGATGGAAGTAGAGCCAGTTAGTCAGGGAGATCTTACCATCCGAGCTAAGGTGACAGCAGATGAAATCGGTACAATTGCCGACTCCTACAATGCCACAGTGGGTAGCTTACGGAAAATTGTTACCCAAGTGCAAACCGCCGCCACCCAGGTAGCCGAAACCACGAGCAACAATGAAGCTTCTGTGCAAGAACTATCCTATGAAGCCTTGCAGCAAGCAGAAGAAATTGCCCAGGCTCTCAACCAAGTCCAAGAAATGGCTCAATCGGTGCAGCTAGTTGCTACCAGCGCTCATTATGCAGAAGATGCTGTACGCCAAGCTTCTCAGACAGTGGAAGCAGGGGATGCTGCTATGAACCGAACAGTGGATGGCATCGTACAGATTCAAGAGACGGTAACGGAAACTGCCAATAAAGTTAAACGCCTTGGGGAATCTTCCCAAAAGATTTCCACAGTAGTCAACCTGATTAGTACTTTTGCGGCTCAAACCAACTTGCTAGCCCTCAATGCCTCCATTGAAGCGGCACGAGCTGGAGAAGAGGGTCGAGGCTTTGCTGTTGTTGCCGATGAAGTGCGATCGCTAGCTCAGCAATCAGCACAAGCTACTAGTGAAATTGAAAAGCTAGTGGAACAGATTCAAGCAGAAACCAATGACGTGGTTGCCACTATTGAAGCAAGTACCCAACAGGTAGTTATGGGAACCAACCTAGTAGATGAAGCTCGTCAAAGTCTCAACAAAATTGCCGCTGCTTCTGCTGAAATTAGTAAATTAGTTGAGGCAATTACCGAGGCAACAATTGTACAATCAACGACCTCAGAAGCAGTCAGTAAAACAATGAATAATGTAGCAACAATTGCCAATAAAACTTCACAAGAAGCCAATCAAGTCTCTTCTTCCTTTGAAGAACTACGAAAAGTTGCTCTCGCACTACAAGAGGATGTTGGTCAGTTTAAGGTTAATTAGTTGTTGGTCATTGGTCATTGGTCGTTAGTTATTAGTCATTAGTCATTGGTTATTGTACGAGAGACAAATCATGAGAAAAAAATAACGAAGAACAAAGGACAAACAACAAATAACAAATAACAAAATGCCAAGTTTATTATCAGAGCAAAACTGGTTAATACCAGAGAAACCAGTCCAAGAACCTATTGAGCCAGTAGTAACAGAACCAAGTTTTGAATCCTCAACTCCTCTCCGACGCAGTTTGTTGATTACCATTATTCCCACAGTATTACTGCCTCTAGCTTTTGCTAGTGTGTTGGGTTACAACATTATTCAACAAAGAGCTGAAGAAGAAATTGAACAGCAGTTAGAACAACAGTCTCTACTAGCTAGTAAGGCGGCTAGCCAGTTAGTAGATGAAGTGGGTAAAATTTCTCTTAATATAGCTAGTAATCCCTTAATCCTTGAGACAGCTAGTGCTAGTGCTCAAAAAGCGGAATTTGAGGGCTTAGTTGAATTGCCAATTGAAGAGTTGGAAAAACGCTTTGGCGAGACAAAGCTGCTTGAAGTTAATCAAAGTCTTAATAATTATCTGGTGAGAATCCTCAAAAATGAAGGTCTAGCCGAAATATTTATCACGGAGAAAAATGGGTTTGTCGTTACTTCTAGTGGTCTTACTAGTGACTTTGTGCAAAGGGATGAAGACTGGTGGCAAAATGCGAAAAGAGATAACTTATGGATTGCCGATCCAGAAATTGATAAATCGGCTAATACCTTTGCTGTTGACTTCTCCCAAGCAATTATAGATCCAGACTCAGGAGAATTTCTTGGTGTTATCAAAACAGTTATACCTTCTACTGCTTTTAATCAATTAGGAGAACTTTTGAACTATGCGAACCTCATTGGCTCTCAGCAAGTACAGCTTTTGGATACTAGCTCTAGTACTGTAATCGATACGCTTACTGTTGATGGTCCTAGCGATACTCAAGAAATTATTGGAGGTGAAGTGATTGCTCAAGTAGCAGGACTTCTGTTTGAAGCACTCCAAAAGCAAGGTTCTAATTCTGAGCAAATATTGCAAGAGATGCAAAGTCAATACGCCCTAGGAGAATGGGAATTTAGCACCATTAACCAGGATGACACAGACAAACTTCTGAGTATCTCCTTCAGCTATCAAGGCAAGCAATACACCCTGAGTACCATTCCTAAACTCGATTGGGTGTCAATTGCGGCGATGGATATTACCGAAATTCAAGGGACTAATAGAGGCTTACTAGTAATCTTCGGTGTGACTGCTTTGGTTTTGGGAACAGTGGCGGTTGGGGTTACCATGCAGTTAGCTAATCAACTATCAGCTCCTCTAGACGAGTTATCTTATCAAGCCCAGCAAGTATCTACAGGTAATTTGGATATCACAGTTGAACCTCGTGGTAGTACTGAAACCCAAGCCCTAGCTCAAACCTTCAATAACCTGGTAACTTCTGTAAAAACCCTCTTAAGAGAACGGGTAACTGAGCAGGAGAGAGAACTAGAACTTAGTGATAAATTTGCTCAGGATCAGCGCCAGAGTAAAGAAGCTCTGCAGCAAAGGGCTTTAGAATTACTGATGGAAGTAGACCCTATTAATCAGGGAGATCTAACGATCAGAGCTCACGTAACAGAAGATGAAATTGGCACGATCGCAGACTCCTACAATGCCACAGTAGCTAACTTGCGGACAATTGTCACTCAGGTGCAAAACGCTGCTACTCAGGTAGCCGACACCACCAGCGCCAATGAGCCTGTAGTCCAGTCTCTATCAGTAGAAGCGTTGCGGCAAGCTGAGGAAATTGCAGTGGCTCTAGAACGAGTACAAGAAATGGCTCAATTAGTAGAAGTCGTAGCTGCCAGTGCTCAGCAAGCAGAGACAGCAGTTCAACAAGCAGCTCAGACTGTAGCAGAAGGGGACGCTAATATGAACCGGACGGTGGATGGCATTGTCGCCATCCGCGAAACAGTAGCAGATTCAGCCAAAAAAGTCAAGCGTCTGGGAGAGTCTTCCCAAAAGATTTCCAAAGTAGTTAACCTAATCGGTAACTTTGCTGAACAAACCAACATGTTAGCCCTCAATGCCTCCATTGAAGCAGCCCAAGCAGGAAAAGAAGGTAGAGGTTTTGCCATTATTGCTCAGGAAGTACGTAAGCTAGCTAAGCAATCTGCACAAGCCACGATCGAAATCGAAAAGCTAGTAGCAGAACTCCAAGAGGAAACCAATGATGTGATTGCCACAATGGAAACCGGTACTGATGAAGTAGTAACCGGAACCAAACTAGTAGATGAAACCCGCCAAAGCCTCAATAATATTACCACTGCCTCTACCCAGATTAATCAATTAGTCGAAGCGATCGCTCAGTCAACAGTATTGCAATCTAAAGTATCCGAAATAGTAACCCAAACCATGATTGATGTTGCTGCCATTGCTTCCCAAACTTCCACTGAAGCCAATGCTGTTTCCTCTTCCTTTAAGGAACTGCGCCAGGTTGCTCAAGTGCTGCGAGAGGAGGTAGGTCAATTTAAGGTTAGTTAATTGTCATTTGTCATTTGTCATTTGTTGTTTGTCATTTGTCATTTGTTGTTTGTCCTTTGTCATTACCTAACACCTATCACACACTTACCACCTAATACCTAATCAGCTTTAGTTTTTGGAGGAATTGCCAATAGATTTTAAGTAAGAGTTTAATTTGGGTGCTAACTCGTTAATAATTGGCTTGAGAGTATTTACTTGTTGAACTGTTAGCAAATTTCTACAGTCAGCCCGTCTGAGCCAGTGTTGAGTTTCGTTCAATGAACCCCTAGCTATTCTGACAAATCGTCGATTATCTTGAAAACTACCCCGTCCTACTCCTTCTGCAATGTTAGCTCCGATACTATCTGCTGATCGAATAATCTGTCGTCCAACAGTATTTTGTGCTAAGGGTGACCAATCATTGACAATTTTCCAGATTTCATCGGCTAATCTTTCTGACAATTGGTAAACTACTAAATCCTGGAATTTTTTACTCGACATTAAATTTGTCCCTTGTTCCTTGTCCTTTGTTCTAAAAAACAATCTACTGGACATTGCTATACTCTGACAAATCATCAATAACCAATAACCAGTAACCAATAACCAATAACCAATGACCAATAACCAATGACCAATGACCAATGACCAATGACCAATGACCAATGACCAATAACCAATGACCAATAACCAATAACCAATGACCAATGACCAATGACCAATGACCAATAACCAATGACCAATGACCAATGACCAATGACCAATAACCAATGACCAATAACCAATAACCAATGACCAATAACCAATAACCAATAACCAATGACCAATAACCAATGACCAATAACCAATAACCAATAACCAATGACCAATGACCAATAACCAATGACCAATAACCAATGACCAATAACAAATGACCAATAACAAAAAACAAATTCCAAACCACATAAAA
>JAAHHL010000058.1 GCA_010672185.1 Caldora sp. SIO3E6
GAAGCAACATTAATGGGTTTGCGAGTTTTGCGAGACTGGAGTTCCTTGAGAGAAAAGCTACCAGCTCCCACTTCTGCTTTATACAGAGTAGTTATTGGTAAGCGTCACTTGCGGCTAGATTCTCTTGAAGGACGAGTTTGGCAGTTAGCCAATGGCTCAACTTTACTCAATGTCATGGGCGACCAACTAAAGCAGCCCATAGAAATTATTCTACAAACAGCCTTCCGACTAATCAGTGTTGGTTTAGTCGCAGAAGTACCAATGATTGCGGCCTCTCGCCCTACTGGAGCTATAGAAAGTTTACCAGAACCGGTTAGTATAGCAGCAGATAACAACGGTAGAGAGAGCAATGGGCAAGAATTGAGCAATTCATTTGTACAAAACTTGCTGGGTTTCCTGAGGAGTAGCAGGTAAGAGTGGAAATAATGCGTCTGGTGGTGACAGGTTCAGTGGGTGCAGGTAAGTCTACTTTCATTCGCTCTGTTAGTGAAATTGCTGTTGTAGATACAGATCGTATCGCCACCCATGAAACGGCAGCTATTAAGAAAAAGACAACAGTAGCAATGGATTTTGGACGCCTGCAATTTGCCCCACAAATGGCACTGCACCTGTACGGTACTCCAGGACAATCTCGTTTTGATTTTATGTGGGACATTCTTATTAAAAAAGCTCATGCCTATATCCTTTTAGTCGATGCTCATCGTCCCAGTGATTTTCAAGCTTGTCGTCGTATTTACGCTTTTATGCAACAGCGGGTAAATATTCCCTTAATAGTTGGTTTGACCCATATGGATTGTCAAGGAGCCTGGTCCGAGGAAAATGTGGCGATTGCGTTAGGCTTTGTGGATCAGGAAAAACGACCTCCTTTTGTAACCCTCAATGCTAATCAAAAAGAATCCGTGGTTGATGCCTTAATTGTCTTGATGCAGCATTATGTGGAAGGCTTACAAAGTAGGGAATTGGGAATTGGGAATTGAGAATTGCTAATTGCTAATTGCTAATTGCTAATTGCTAATTGCTAATGGGGGTCGCTGAAGCGAAACCTAACATCAACGTTGCTGCTTGCAGCATATCGAGAAGATAATTAATTTCCCTGGGCAACATAAATTATCTGAGCAGAATTTAATATAGCTTTACGACGAAGATAGTTTCGACTATGCTCAACTCCCTTTTTACTGACTAGATCTACATCACGTCTAAATATTTCTTGCAATTCCCGCTCCATATCTACCAAATCAAGTAGCGTATGATGAGCATCTGGGGTAAAGGTGACTAAAGTATCAATATCGCTGTCAGAACGAAAATCATCCCGCAGTACAGAACCAAACAGAGCAAATTCGGTTATTTTCCAGCGTTGGCAGAAACGTTTGATTTTATCTTCGGGGATTTTGATATTGGTGACTAAAAATATACAAGGGGCATGTCTAAAGAAATTGTAGACCATTTCTTCCCGACTGGGTTAGAGTGCTACCTTAGTAATTTCCTCTGGAGTTAAGTGAGAATAGACAACCTTACCATCTAAAAACCAGACAATACGCTTGGTTAAGCGAGCAACTTCTGGTTCATGAGTAACCATGACAACAGTGATACCAGTGGAGTTAAGCTCAGTAAAGATATCCATTACTTCAGCAGTAGTTTGAGAATCCAAGGCTCCAGTTGGCTCATCTGCTAACAGTAATACTGGTTTATTGACAATAGCACGGGCGATCGCGACTCGCTGTTGTTGTCCTCCAGAAAGCTGGTTTGGCTTATTCTTCATCCGATTGGCTAACCCTACCCGGTGCAAAGCTTCCGTAGCTAGTTCTCGTCGAATCCTATTGGCAATTCCTGCATAAATCATGGGCAACATAACATTTTCCAATGCTGTCAGTTGCGGTAACAGATGGAATTGCTGAAAAATAAACCCAATTTTGAGATTACGAATCCCCGCTAAATCAGCATCTTCCAAGTTGGCAACATCCAAACCATCTAGGTAATAGCATCCAGATGTCGGTCTGTCAAGACAACCAATAACATTCATGGCGGTAGACTTTCCCGAGCCAGAAGGACCCATGATCGAACAGTATTCCCCCTGTTCCACAGTGAGATTAACATTATCCAATGCCTTAACTTCCGTATTATCGGAACCATAAACCTTAGAAATTGCTTCTAGGCGAATAATCACCGGTTGATGAGCCGGACTAGACGAAGCAACAGATTCCATAATTTCTATCCCCAACTCCCAATTTAAATTGTAAATAAGGGAATGGGGAATGGGGAATTGGGAATTGGGAATTGGGAATGGAGAATGGAGAATGGAGAATTGGGAATTGGGAATTGGGAGATGTACTTGACGGATGCGAGAATTGGTATATTATTATGAATAATGGAGAAGTTGTGCGCCTATAGATAAAGCACAATGATATATTGAAGTGCAAAGGCATCAAATTTCCTCCCGTGGAACTGGCATCGGTGCCAGTACAAAACCTAAGACAGGCTATAAGCAAAGTTCCAGAGTTCTAAAAATTCTAAATTCTAAATTCTAAATTCTAAATTCTATGATAGAGCCTTTAACAACTTTGGGAGTTTCTGTCCTGGGAAGTTTGGTATTGAAAGAGGTTCTGCCGGAGTTAGGCAAGGGAGCACTGGAAGATTACGTCAAAGACTTCTTCAAGGATTTTATTAAAGGTAAGATTCCCTCAGGGAAGAATAGCCTTGTGCAACAGGCCCTGGGTAAAACTCTACAGCAGTTTGTGAAATTAATCGAATTGGAGCTGGAGTATAAATGTGACCTTTCTGGTGCAGAAATTAGAGACAATTACCAAATCAGAATCAAGGGGTTTCTCCAGAAGGAGCAGGTTAAATCCCTGTTGGGGAGTGCTTTTGCCTCGGATTGCCATGCTATAGATGGTAAACAATTAGCCCTAATCTGGAGACAGCATTATTCTCCAGCAATGCCAGCTGGTTTTAATTGGCATCGGGTGGCGACTAAATATGTAGAGGCAGTCAAAGATCTGATTAAGCAGTTACCGGAATTGAGGGAGATTCTGGAACTAGAAACGCTGCAAGTTGTAGCGGAACAGACTAAAGCAATTGCCGGTATTCCTACAGATTTTAACCTGGAAGCTTATCAAGAAGGACTTAAAGAGCGCTACGCTAATCTCAATTTAGATAGTTTGGATGCTAGTGTCTATGACTATCGGGAAAAACTGAAGGTGTGGCAAGTATTTGTACCACAATATGTACGGCAATGCCAGGAATTTTTACCCCAAGTTTACGAAATTCCTAAGGAACATCAAAGACAACTACGGCAGAGTGAGCAACTAGAGGCAGAAAAAGTAGGCAATGCCAGAACTATTGCTCGGTTACTGATTGAACAACTGCGGAGTCGCAATTTTATCTTATGCTTTCTGGGGGGAGATGTTTATGCTTTTGTCCATCGGACATTTTTAGAATATTTCTGTGCTTGGGAATACGTCTGGCAGTTTCAACAGACGCAAAACCTCTCTATTGAACAATTGAAAACCGAAGTATTTGGTAAGCACTGGCAGGATGAGTCTTGGCAGGAAGTGCTACAGCTGATAGCCGGGATGATTGATGCCAAGTTTGTCGGGCAAATTATTGAGTACCTGATAGAGCAGACAATCGATAAACGAGATTATTTTAATGAAGATATACGACGATTGAAAGCTGAAGGAGTACAGAACCTGCTCTTGGCAGCCAATTGCCTTGGGGAAGTGAGAAACAAAAATGCGATCGCACCGATTGCTAATCGATTGCAAGCATTGCTTATCAAAGAGGTTGAACAAGAATATCCATATCAGTTCGATGCCGAAGCGGCTAGTGTAATTGTGAATGCGATCGCTACAGTTTGGCAAGATGTTCCACAAACTTTAAACTGGCTGAAATCCTGTGTTCAGTTTGAGCTAAGTTCATATATACCAGAATCTGCCATAAAAGCGATCGCTCAACATTGGAAAGATGAGCCGGATACTTTACCCCTGCTCAAACAATGGGTGAAATATGATGATTGTATTGATGAGCGACTAGATAGTAATGTGCGACAAGCCGCAGTGCGAGAACTAGCTAAGGGTTGGAAAGATGACCCTGATACCTTACCCCTGATCCAACAATGGGCACAATCTAATGAATATAGTGATGTGCGAAAAACTGCAGTGCGAGAATTAGCCAAGGTTTGGAAAGATGACCCTGATACCTTACCCCTAATTAAACAATGGGCACAATTTGATGACAATAGTGATGTGCGACAAGCAGCAGTGCGAGAATTAGCCAAGGGTTGGAAAGATGAACCGGATACTTTAACCCTAATCAAACAACGGGTGCAATCTGATGAGGATAGCTGGGTGCGACGTGCTGCAGTGCAAGAATTAGCCAAGGGTTGGAAAGATGAACCGGATACTTTAACCCTAATCAAACAATGGGCACAATCTGATGAGGATAGCTGGGTGCGACGTGCTGCAGTGGAAGAATTGGCTAAGGGTTGGAAAGATGAACCGGATACTTTAACCCTAATCAAACAATGGGCACAATCTGATGAGGATAGCTGGGTGCGACGTGCTGCAGTGGAAGAATTGGCTAAGGGTTGGAAAGATGAACCGGATACTTTAACCCTAATCAAACAACGGGTGCAATCTGATGAAGATAGCTGGGTGCGACGTGCTGCAGTGGAAGAATTGGCTAAGGGTTGGAAAGATGAACCGGATACTTTAACCCTAATCAAACAACGGGTGCAATCTGATAAGGATAGCTGGGTGCGACAAGCGGCAGTGCGGGAATTAGCTAAGGGTTGGAAAGATGACCCCGATACCTTAACCCTAATTAAACAACGGGCACAATCTGATGACAATAGCAATGTGCGACAAGCCGCAATAGAATCTTTGGCACGAAATTGGCAAGATGAGCCTGGGATGGTAGAGTTTTTAAGCGATCGCGTTCTCAATGATCCCTTTAAGCGCCAAAGTGAGTGGGAAGACAACCCTCGGCAAGTCGCCCTTGAGCTTATCATCAAGCAATATCCCAACCATCCTGATATTCTACCCTTGTTACAGGACAGAGCCGAAAATGACTCGGATGAGAAAATGAGGAAATTTGCGAAGAAGAATTTAGAATTTAGAATTTAGAATTTAGAATTTAGAATTTAGAAAAAAATGGTTTGTGGAACTGGCATCTTGCCAGTTTATAAATGTAGCCTCTTGCTGGTGCAGCAACTAAAACAGGCTGGAAGCCTGTTCCACAATTGGGGAAATCAAACTGTTAATTGGGGATTGATTGCATTAATCGGAAGGTGACAGCAGGGCGAGTTTTGATTGTAATATTTGGGTGAAATGACCTAGATTTTCCCTAAACCCGCCCAAGCGAGGTACAGGCGCACAACTTTTCCATTATTCAATATAATAGCAACAAATAGAGCGCGATCGCAACTCAGTTATTTGTGAAATTGGCAATTAAGAATAGGGATAAAATCTGGAATTTTGAATTTAGAAAAAAATGGTTTGTGGAACTGGCATCTTGCCAGTTTATCAATGTAGCATTTTGCCGGTGCAGCAACTAAAACAGGCTAGAAGCGAAGTTCCACATACAAGCTACAGGCGCACAACTTTTCCATTATCCAAAATAATAGCAACAAATAGAGTGTGATATCAACTTTTCTATTTGTGAAATTGGCAATTAAGAATAGGGATAAAATCTGGAATTTTGAATTTAGAAAAAAATGGTTTGTGGAACTGGCATCTTGCCAGTTTATCAATGTAGCATCTTGCCGGTGCAGCAACTAAAACAGGCTGGAAGCGAAGTTCCACATACGAGCTACAGGCGCACAACTTTTCCATCATGCAAAATAATAACAAAAAATAGAGCGCGATCGCAATTCTGTTATTTGTGGAATCGATAATCGAAAATTAGGATAAAATTCCGTACATTTGTAGGGGCGGGTTTAAGGTCACCGTTAACCCATTTGACGATAACGTTTATACAAAACCCGCCCAAGCGAGTACCTGGGCAATAAAACTGTTAATTAGGGATTGATTGCATTAATCGGAAGGTGACAGAAGGGCGGGTTTTGATTGTAATATTCGGGTGAAATGGCCTAGGTTATTCCTAAACCCGCCCCTACGAGGTACAGGCGCACAAATTCTCCATTGTTCAATATAATAGCAACAAATAGAACGCGATCGCAATTCTGTTATTTGTGGAATCGATAGTCGAGAATTAGGATAAAATTCCATCAACTTGTAGGGGCGGGTTTAAGGTCACCGTTAACCCATTTGACGATAACGTTTATACAAAACCCGCCCAAGCGAGTACCTGGGCAATAAAACTGTTAATTAGGGATTGATTGCATTAATCGGAAGGTGACAGAAGGGCGGGTTTTGATTGTAATATTCGGGTGAAATAACCTAGGTTATCCCTAAACCCGCCCCTACGAGGTACAGGCGCACAACTTCTCCATTATGCAAAATAATAGCAACAAATAGAGCGCGATCGCAACTCGGTTATTTGTGGAATTAATAATCGAGAATTAGGATAAAATTCTGTCAACTTGTAGGGGCGGGTTTAGGGACACCGTTAACCCATTTAGCGATAACTTTGATACAAAACCCGCCCAAGCGATAACCTAGGAATAAAATCTGTAATTGGGGATTGATTGCATTAATCAGAAGGTTACGGTAGGGCGGGTTTTGATTGTAATATTCGGGTGAAATGACCTAGATTTTCCCTAAACCCGCCCCTGCGAGGTACAGGCGCACAACTTCTCCATTGTTCAATATAATAGTAACAAATAAAGCGCGATCGCAACTTTTTTATTTGTGAAATTGGCAATTAAGAATAGGGATAAAATATGGAATTTAGAATAGGGATAAAATAGTTCGTGGAACTGGCATCTTGCCAGTTTATAAAAGTAGCATCTTGCCGGTGCAGCAACTAAAACAGGCTGGAAGCCTGTTCCACAAACAACCAACAACAAATAACAATTTCAAGCACTTCTAAGCGCGACAATCGGGTCAAGTTTAGCCGCACGCCTTGCTGGTACAACACCGAAGAATAAGCCAATACCACCAGAAACACTGACAGCGAGTAGGATTGCTCCAGTGGATATACCAGTAGATAAAGGACTCACTGCACCAACCAGTAGAACCCCACCAACACCAATCAAAGTACCAAAAATACCACCTGCTGCGGAGAGAATCACTGCTTCAATCATAAACTGAACGAGAATATCTTGTTCTGTCGCACCAATGGCTTTACGCAGTCCAATTTCTGAGGTACGCTCGGTTACCGATACCAACATAATATTCATCACCCCAATACCTCCCACCAGGAGAGAAATACTAGCGATCGCTCCTAGCATTAAGGTTAATGCTCCTGTGATAGTATTGACAATAGCTAAAATATCCTTTTGAGTGCGGACAAAAAAGTCATCTTCCCCAGTGATTTTGTGGCGCAGCCGCAAGAGATTTTCTATCTGAAACTGAGCTGCTCCAGGGTTACCTTCGTCTTTAGCAGAAACAGAAATCAAACTGACTTGCATACCGTAAGGAGAAGTATTACCCACCAGTCGGTTAGACATTGTAGTTAAGGGTACATAGGCACGAAGATCTTGGTTGGTTCCCAAAACCGTTCCTTTAGCTTTCATTAGTCCCACAATCTGAAAGCTCCCATTCTTAATCCGTAACTGTTTACCAATCGGGTTTTGCGTACCAAATAATTGTGTTGCTAATTCAGGTCCTAGTACCGCAATCTGATTGTTGCGCTTGAGGTCTAATTCTGTAATAAATCGACCTTTAACTACTTCAAAGCTACGTACTGAGAGAAACTCCGGTGTCGTTCCTACTACTGAAGATTGAGTGTTTTTATTGCGGTAGGTAATTAATTGCTGAGCTCTAATCTCAGGAGCCACTTCCGCAACAGCTCTTACCTGAGATGCGATCGCTTTAGCATCTGCAAAAACCAAAGTTTTAGGAGTTGCAAAACTTGACCTGCGAGTTTCGTTAGAACCTGGAATCACAAACAACACATTAGGTCCTAAAGCCTCAAATTGTTCCGATGCTAGTTTCTGAGCACCTTGTCCAATACCTACCATGGCAATCACCGAAGCATTACCAATGATAATACCCAACATTGTTAGTCCACTGCGCAGTTTATTAGCAATCAGAGTAGTGGAAGCCATTTTGATACTTTCAACAAGATCCACTCTCCTAGATTTTCCTTGGTGCTGATGGTTGATTACTAACGATTGAGTGTTGGTTTTGACCTCTTCTAGTTTCACTATTTCTGTCTCATTTTTTGCTAAAGTCCCACAGTCCACCTACTTAGGTATAATGCTTAGGAACAGCTCTGGGTGAAATGGTAGTCCTAATCGTCTAAACCTGCCTCGTGTAGCAAAAACTTTTACAATTAGATGAACTTCAAGACGGTAAAAGAAGTAACATGCTGGAAAAACTTCACACTTGATGGGAAAAAATATGACTTGTCACACCTCAATGCCCATCGGGTTGAATATCTAGATGAAAGGGATAAGACAAGGCCAGCCATATATAGATTCATCGTAACCTATGGCTTGCATTGCTTTACCAAGGATGTGGAGGATATTTCAGAAGAACAAGAACGACTATTAACATATAGTGCTCCAAGGGAGTCTAGGCCATTTAATCTTGAGAGGTATGAACTCTCAAAAAACTTACCCGCTATTATCAAGTCATTAGGCAATAAAGAAACTTTGATTTGTCATGCTGGGTATGGTAAGTATGCTGTGGTTAAGGTATTGAACTCTAGGGGCTGTGAGGTTAATTATTTTGTTCCTTTTGCAGTATTCAGAGAAAGTAAAAGACTCAGATTACATGTGCAAAGTGCCTATCCTAAAGAAGAGCTAGGCAAGGTAAAAAAGGTTGGATTTTTCGCAATCACGAAAAATCTGTTGCAGAATAAAAAGTTACCCAGACCACAGAAATAACAAAGACTCCTTCAGGAGCCTTCGCCAAAACTCTGGTTTTGGTATTCAGAACGTCTTTACCGGATTTCCTCGACCTTCTCAGGTAACGGGATGTCATGCTTGCTGCATGTCTGCTGCATCCATCATTTTCACTATAGTTCAAAGCCATAGACATGTCAACGTCCGACTCAAAATATTAAAATATTGAGAATGCCCAACAGCTAATATCAAGTTCGGATAATCACTTATAGTTCCCCTTATACTTTACAACTTTCTTTCTTCCCTTCTGCCTTCTGCCTTCTGCCCTCTGCCTTTCGCCATACCACCTACTTTCTGAAGCCTTTTGGCAAAGCAATAAACACCCGTTCCCCCGGCTCTAATCCTTCTAAAATCTCAGTTTGGTCTTGAATGGTTGAGCCAATGGTCACTGGCTTAAACTGGGGTTGGTTATCCTCATTAGGAACCATAACGCCAGTTTGACCACCTTCGGTAACAACGGCAACTATGGGAACCAGCAGAGCGTTACTAACCTTTTCTCCCAAAAAAGTGAGGTTAACATTCATACCTGAGAGCAATTCTTGTTGAGCTTCAGTTGAGAGGGCTACTTGTACCTCAAAAGAAGTCACTCCACTTTCTACAACTGCCGCTGGTGCTACTAGCTTGACGTTACCCTGAAAAACTCTCTCAGGAAACGCATCGGCAATAACCTGTACAGACTGCCCTGGTTTAATTTGTCCCACATCTACCTCTGGTACTTTGGCAAGAACTTTCAAACCTTGAGAAATCTGGACAATGGCACTGGAATTTCCTGATTGTGTTGCAGAAGCTTCTGTCGTTGGAGTTACGAAAGCTCCCTCTGTAGCATATTTCTGACTCACAATCCCGGAAAATGGTGCCTTAATTACCGTTTCTTCTAACTGGACTTGTGCGGTTCTTACCTGAGCTTGAGCCGCTTCAACCGCAGCTTGCTGCTGGGTAATTTCTTCTCTTCTCGCACCATTCCTTAGCTGTTGTAGGGCAAATGCTGCCTCTTGTACCGAAGCTTTGAGCTGTTCAATTTCTGGAGAATTACTGTTTTTGGTATTTTGTAATTGCTCTAGGCGTTGTTGGGCTTGATTTAAAGTTGCTTGAGCATTACGAGCTTCTGTGATTACCTGGTCAAATTGATCCTGGGAAATAGCTCCCTGCTGAGACAAAGAGCGATTGCGCTTGACCCTTCCTTGAGCCAAATCGAGCTGGGAGCGGGCAATTTCCACTTGTGCTTGAGCTTGTTCAATTTCTTTAGGATTACCTGCGAGAGCCTCATTAAGACGTGCTTGAGCTTGAGTTAGACGTGCTTCGGCTTGGTTAATTTCTTCGGCGCTATTGCCAGCTTGAGCCTGAGCTAAACGTGCTTGAGCTTGTTTAAGCTCAGCTTGAGCTCTTAACAACTGTGCTTGCAGCTGTTTACTCTCCATCCGTGCCAACTGTTGTCCCTGCTCTATTCTGTCTCCCTGCTCCACGTACAGCTTTTCCAAAATACCAGCGGTTTTGGGAGAGAGGTTAACACTTTTAATGGCTTCTACTTCACCACTACTAGCAATCCGCAGGGTGAAATCTTGCGTCTCCACTGGCACAGTGAGTTCATCAAGGTTAATTTTGCTTGGTCTTGCCGCCATGATGAAGTAACCTGCACCAATCACCACCAAGATACCAGCTATAATTAGCCCGATCAGCCAAGAAAAAGGTCCCTTGACTTTACCAATTTTGGGGATTTCCATGACCAAGGTATTCGGTAGTGCCAATCTCTTTCTTTCCATCTTAGTTGGCAATCTAGGCGCACGTCGGTGGAGGGCGCACGTCGGTGTGGAGTATCAAGAATTCAATGAAACAGCTGACTCAAGTGCGATCGCTTGCCCTAAGGGTAAGCGTCAAAAATCTGATGTAGGGGCAAAAGAGTTCATGCCGCCTCACACACTACACGAAAACCGATATAGACCTTGTGCGAGAAGTCGGGAATATAGAGACTGCGACACGCAGAACGGCACTTTACAGGATAGCTGTTCCAGGAACCCCCCCGCAACAATCGACAACGATCATTATCATCTCCTCCTAACCAAGCACTCCCATCTGTTGGCGCTCCATCGTAATTTCTATGCCAATGATCCTGACACCATTCCCAGACATTGCCATGCATATCATATAACCCAAAAGCATTGGCTACTTTAAAATTCCCTACTGGAGTAGTTTTCCTTCGATATTCTCCCTTGAAACCAGAACCATAGACAGAGTTACCATCATAGTTAGCTAAATCAGTGGTAATTGTCTTGCCAAAGTGAAAAGGAGTGGTAGTGCCAGCACGACAAGCATACTCCCATTCTGCCTCACTGGGTAATCGATAGGTACGTCCAGTTTGGATTGAGATTCTGGCACAAAATTCGACAGCATCGTACCAGAATACCCGCTCTACTGGTAAATTATTGCCTTTGAAGTGGGACTGCTCAGAATCCAAATCATTACTAACTCTAGGTAAGGCTGCTACTGCTCTCCACTGTTCCTGAGTTACGGTAAACTTACCCAGATAGAACGGTTGTACAGTGACTAAGTGCTGAGATCTTTCATCACTACTTTTCCTCTTGTCAGTATCCGGTGAACCCATCATAAATGTACCACCAGGGATTGCCACCATCTCCAGCATTACCCCATTACCTAAATCATCAATGAAATATTCGGCTTGGCTACGACTAAGCCTAACTTCCCAAGTCACTATCCTGCCAAACCATCCTGAACGTTGTTCTTCCAATGTCGCCACATCAAATTCAAAGACTTGCTTGGGAGGAAATTTAGTTGGTGGCTTGCTCGGAACGGTAGGGGAAACTTGGGGTGAGTAGAGTAACTGTTCAATGTGTTTTAGCTGTTGCAAAATTACCTGAGGAGTTGCCGGACGTTCCCCAGGCAACCATGCCATTAGTTGATCAATAAAATCTGCTAGCAGTGGTGAGATATGAGTTGCCCGATCACGCCACTGGCATTCATCAGTATAAGGGTCATACAATTGGCTTGGGTCTTGAGCTGTGAGTAAATAGACAAACGTGCGTCCTAAGGCAAAGAAGTCCGATTTTTTGACGGCATGACCATTGATTTGCTCTGGTGGGGCGTAGCCTAAGGAATGAATACTGGTGATTCTTTGGCCAACTGCCTGCTTCCCGAGGTAAGTACTGGTAACTTCCCTAGCACTGCCAAAGTCAATCAATGCCAAATCACTGTCAGGTTTGAGCATGATGTTGGATGGCTTGATATCCCGATGGAAAAAGTTATGGCTATGTACTACCTCCAGAATTTCAGCTAATTGGGTAAGCCATTCCAAAGCTAATTTTTGCCCAATCGGACTATTACCTGACTGTTCGAGGTATGCCTCCAAATCCAACCCTTCAATCCGCTCCATCACCAAGCAGTGCAAAGGCTGTTGGCTGTCTCTGGGAAAAAAGGTAAAGTATCCATCCCTCTCAACTTTCGGGATTCCTGGATGGTTTAACTTACTTAAAACTGCTGCTTCCCGCTGAAATAGCTCCACATATTTGGCATCATTATTAATGAGGACTTTCAGTACTTTGGAGATATTACGGTCATTCACTTCATAAGTTTTACCAAAACCACCATAACCCAGTTGGCGTATAATCCGATAGCGTCCTTCTAGGAGCAACTCAGAGCCACAGGCTGGGCAAAATCGCAAGTTATCCCGATTTTGGGGATGAGGGCAGCTGGGATTAAGACAAAGGCTCATCGGTTGAGCTGAAAGTAGTTTTGATTAATAGTGTAGCTTGATTGGGAATAGGCAATGGGAAGTTGTACAATCCTTGGTGGAATCTAGTAATACCCTCAGTAGTGGGTTGGGTTGTGGTTTTTCTCTAGTAGTTTAGGCATTTCTACTGATTTGATTCTATGCTTTTAATATCTGTGGCATATTCTTTATCTAGTGAGCTACTGCCTATTTTCTGGTTTTTGACAACTGGTTTGTGATTTTTGCTCAGGAGATTCAAAAGACGTTTGGCTGTAAGGAGGACTAAGGGAGCAGGGAATGACCGATAGTTTTGATTACTTGAACGGGTACAAGCACCAATTTTCGACTTTAGTAGACCTGCTGCGTTACCGATCATTACACCAACCTGACCGCATTGCTTATACTTTTTTGCTGGATGGGGAAACATCAGGCATAAGTTTAACTTATCAAGAATTAGATCAAAAAGCACGAGGGATTGCTACTGTGCTTCAGCAGCAAGGCTCTACTGGTGAGAGAGCGTTACTGCTCTATCCACCGGGTTTGGAGTTTGTTGCTGCCTTCTTTGGCTGTCTGTATGCAGGAGTTATTGCAGTCCCGGTATATCCACCCAAACGTAACTATCACAGTAATCGATTACAAGGAATTGTCACTGATGCCCAAGCAACAATTGTTCTCACAACTAAATCGATTCTGAGCAATTTTGATCAAACATTAGCAGAAAATCTCACATTAGCCACGTTGTGTTGCATAGTTACGGACGAAATTGACAGTAACCAAGGTAATGATTGGCAAAGGTTACCCATCGAAACTGACACATTGGCATTCCTTCAATACACTTCCGGTTCCACAGGAACACCAAAAGGGGTGATGGTTTCTCATGGGAACCTGCTGCACAATTTATCTTTGATCTACAGATGTTTTGAGCATACACCCAACAGTCGGGGGGTAATTTGGCTGCCACTTTACCACGATATGGGGTTAATTGGTGGGGTGCTACAACCAATTTACGGTGGTTTCCCTGTGACACTAATGCCTCCGGTAGCCTTTCTGCAAAAGCCTATACGCTGGCTGCAAGCCATTACCCGCGACAAAGCAACTACCAGTGGTGGACCCAATTTTGCCTACGAATTTTGTGTTAATAAAATCAAGCCGGAACAACTAGCAAGCCTTGACTTGAGCAGCTGGGAAGTAGCTTTCACTGGTGCTGAGCCCATTCGTATGCAAACCCTAGAACGGTTTGCTCAAACTTTTGCTGCTTGTGGTTTTCGTAAACAAGCATTTTACCCCTGCTATGGTATGGCAGAAACTACTTTATTGGTATCTGGAGGGTTAAAAGCCAAAGAACCGATTATTCAATTTGTTGATGGCACTGAATTATTACAAAATCGAGTTGTTTCTACCATTGATTCTCAGAGAGATTCCCAGGAGATTGTCAGTTGCGGTAGTAGTTGCTTGGATCAGAAAATAGCTATTGTTAACCCTGAATCTTTAACTGAGTGTAAGAACACGGAAGTGGGAGAGATTTGGGTTTCAGGAAGAAGTGTTGCTCAGGGTTATTGGAGACGGATAGAGCAAACGGAGCAAACCTTTCAGGCTCATTTAGCAGATACCGGAGAAGGTCCTTTTCTTCGTACAGGGGATCTGGGATTTTTGTTAGATGGCGAGTTGTTTGTTACTGGGCGCATCAAGGATGTCATTATCATCCGGGGACAAAATCATTATCCTCAAGATATTGAGCTGACGGTTCAGAAAAGTCACCCGGCACTGCGAGTTGATTGTGGTGCAGCATTTACTATAGAGTTCCAGGGATCAGAAAGACTAGTAATTGCTCAAGAAGTTCAGCGACGTTATCTACGGAATTTAAAAGTAGAGGAGGTAATTGGAGCTATCCGTCAGGCAATAGTTCAAGAACATGCCCTACAACCTTTTGCTATTTTGCTACTTAAGACCCATAGTATCCCCAAAACCTCCAGTGGTAAGATTCAACGCTATGCCTGTAGAGCTGGTTTTAGAGAAGATAGTCTGGATGTAGTCGGAGAGTGGAGAGAGGTTCAACCAACAACCAACAACCAACAACCAACAACCAACAACCAACAACCAACAACCAACAACCAACAACCAACAACAACAATTCAAGCTTGGTTAATCAAACAGATTGCTGAGCAGTTGGGTTTAGAGCCTCAGGAAATCGACATTCGGGAACCTTTTGCCCGCTATGGCTTAGATTCGGTGGCAGCGGTAAGACTTTCAGGAGAGCTAGAAGAATGGCTAGGACGCAAGCTAGCTCCCACTTTAGCTTACGATTACCCTACCATTGAGACTCTGGCTCGTCATCTAAGTCAGGAAGCTGTTGTAGAGTTAACTAACTCTCCCAAAAGAAAACAACAAGATACTAAAATCGTTAGGGCTTCTGATGAGTTGATTGCCATTGTTGGTATCGGCTGCCGTTTGCCAGGAGCTAAAAACCCACAAGCATTCTGGCAGCTTTTGCAGAATGGAGTGGATGCGATTACAGAAGTACCTACCAATCGCTGGAATTGGGGATTGCAGCAAAACCAAGATGCTCAACAATTCATCCCTCAATGGGGGGGGTTTCTTGAACAAGTAGATCAGTTCGACCCCCAGTTTTTCGGGATTACCCCACGAGAAGCTCAGAGTATGGACCCCCAGCAAAGACTGCTATTAGAGGTTAGCTGGGAAGCCTTAGAAAATGCAGGAATTGCTACAGAAAAGTTAGCTGGTAGTAGAACTGGGGTATTCATTGGTATTAGCAACTATGATTATTCTCGGCTACAGTTCCCCAATGACCCCTATTCTGGTACTGGTAATGCCCTAAGCATTGCCGCTAACCGCCTGTCTTATCTGCTAGATTTACGGGGACCCAGTTGGTCTGTAGATACTGCTTGCTCTTCATCTTTAGTGGCAGTTCACCAAGCGACAAAGAGCCTACAGCAAGGAGAATGTAATCTAGCACTGGCAGGTGGGGTCAATCTGATGTTGTCCCCTGAGTTGAGCATAACCTTTGCCCAAGCAGGTATGATGGCAGCAGATGGTCGCTGTAAAACTTTTAGTGCCAATGCTGACGGTTATGTGCGGGGAGAAGGCTGTGGTATAGTCGTCCTGAAGCGTCTCTCTGATGCTCTCAGAGAAGGAGACAATGTACTAGCTCTGGTCAAAGGTACAGCAGTGAATCAGGATGGTCGCAGCAATGGACTTACTGCTCCCAATGGACCGGCGCAGCAAGCTGTGATCACTCAAGCTTTAGAAAATGCTGGAGTAAAACCAGCAGAAATTAGCTATTGTGAAGCTCACGGCACTGGTACATCCCTCGGTGACCCAATTGAGGTCAATTCCCTCAAAGAGGTGTTAATGAAGGGGCGTTCTCTAGAGCAACCTTGTTGGCTGGGTTCCGTCAAAACTAATATCGGTCATTTGGAAGCTGCTGCTGGTATTGCCGGTTTAATCAAAGTAGTACTTTCCCTACAACATGCAGAAATTCCTCCTCACTTACATTTGCAGCAGCTCAATCCCCATATTGACCTAGAAAATACACCCTTAGCAATTCCCACTAAACTCCAAGAATGGCAAATTAGTCAAGAACACCGCATCGCTGGCATAAGTTCCTTTGGTTTTGGAGGTACTAATGCTCATATAATCCTGGAGGAAGCTACGATACCAGCAGTTAGTGCAATAGAAGTTGAGCGTCCGAAACATTTACTAACTCTTTCTGCTAAAAGTGAGCAGGCTTTGGCTGAACTAGCACAAGCTTATGTAGCTCAGTTACAAGACACTACAGCCTCCTTAGCAGATATTTGCTTTACTGCCAATACAGCGCGGACGCATTTTGAGCATCGTCTTGCGATCATCGCTGAGTCTACTGCACAGTTGCAAGAGCACCTTCTTACTTTGGCCACCAGTAAGAAAACTGGAGAAGTACATAATACAGAATACTCAAAGCTAGCCTTCCTTTTCACCGGTCAAGGTTCCCAATATCAAGGCATGGGAAGACAGCTTTACGAAACCCAGCCTACCTTCCGTCAAGCAATCGATCGTTGTGCGGAAATTTTACATCCCTATCTCGAAAAGCCTTTACTAGAAGTTCTATATCCCCAGATAGAAGACAAACAAAACGGAAATAACTCCCAATTTCCTATTCTTCTAGATGAAACTACCTATACCCAACCAGCCTTATTTGCTCTAGAATACGCCCTAGCCCAGTTATGGCAGTCTTGGGGTATAGAACCCACAGTAGTTATGGGTCACAGTGTAGGAGAATATGTTGCTGCCA